>JANMIB010000496.1:0-6096 GCA_031375605.1 Allobosea sp.
GGCAATGCGGCAAGGCGCTCCTGCGCCCTGCGGGTCGCTTCTTTGATGCGCTCGACACGGCTGGATTGGCTCTCGGTTTCCTGCTCGATCTTCAGCGCATGGCCTATCGCCTCCTGCAAGGTGCAGTCCAGCCGCTTGGCGAGTGCCCTCACCTGCCGGTCGATCTCCGGATCGCGAACCAGAATGGACATGGGCACCTCCAAATATCGGCAACTTGATATCTTTTAATGATATCAGACCGGTAACCCTCTCGCAAGACGTTCGGTGCACTGCGCCAGCTCTCTCACCAGCTTCCCGTGTTCGGCATCGAGGCCCAGGGCTCGGATTTCTGCAGGGCCTCGCCCTTCTGCAACAATTCGATGGAGATGCCGTCCGGCGAGCGGATGAAGGCCATGTGGCCGTCGCGCGGGGGACGGTTGATGGTGACGCCAGCCTTCATCAGGCGGTCACAGGTCTGGTAGATGTCATCAACCCGGTAGGCGAGATGGCCAAAGTTGCGCCCGCCGGCATAGGCGTGCTCATCCCAGTTGTAGGTGAGTTCGACCAGTGGAGCCATGCTGTCAGCCGCGCGGTCGGCATCGCCGGGAGCTGCCAGGAACACCAGCGTGTACTTGGCCTCGGGCCGGTCGATGCGGCGCATTTCCACAAGACCGAGCTTGTTCACGTAAAAATCAAGGCTGGCGTCGAGATTTGCGACGCGGACCATCGTGTGCAGAAATTCCATGGCATTTTCTCCTCAGGTGGCATGATGGGTTGATCTCATCTTCTAGATCGGTGATCAGGGGGCGGCATTTCAAGGGCGCGAGACTTCTCCCCGCGCAAGGCCGCAGCCGTTTCACGCATGGACAGCCGGATGAGCGCCCCGACATCAGCCCAGACATTCGCCAGGATGAAGGAACGGGCGGCGATCATTTCGGTGATCGCCAGCGTCGTGCTGACACTCGGCAAGGGGCTGGCGGCCTGGCTGTCCGGATCGCTAGCGCTGTATTCGGAAGCGGCGCACGGCCTGATCGACATTGCAGCGACCCTGACCACCTGGTTCGCAATCCGCGCCGCAGACAAGCCCGCTGACGATGAGCACAATTACGGCCATGGCAAGATCGAGTCGGTCGCGGCGCTGGCAGAATGTGCGCTGCTGTTCGCGCTGGCGGGTGCGGTGGCCTGGGAGGCTGGCACACGGCTGTGGAGCGGTGTTCATCCGCCGGTTGCGGTGACACCGCTGGTCATCCTGGTGCTGGTGATCGCGATCCTGATCGATGCGACACGCTGGCGGGCACTCAGCATCATCGCCCGGCAGACCTATTCGGAAGCCCTGGCAGCGGATGCGCTGCATTTCGCCTCTGATCTGGTGTCCACCACGCTCACGCTGTTCGGGCTGATCATGGTGCTGGCGGGCTTCAAGCACGGTGACACCGTGGCGGCGCTCGGCGTGTCGCTGTTCATCGTCAGCGCGGCGGCAAAGCTGGCCCTGCGCACTGTTCGCACGCTGGTGGACACGGCCCCGAAAGGCATGCGCGAACGGCTGGAAGAGGCCGCGCTCAAAGTGCCGGAGATCGTGGCCGTGGAATGGCTGAAGCTCAGGCCCGGCGGCGGCCGAACCCATGGGGAGATCGGCGTCAAGGTTTCGCGCACCTTGCCGCTGGAGAAGGTCTCCGAGATCAAGCAGGTGCTGGCAGGCGCGCTGGCTGTGGCTGCACCCAACGCCGACATCACCATCACAGCCAATCCCACCCAGACCGATGACGAGAACGCGCTGGAAAGGGTGATGGTGATTGCCGCAAGGTTGCACGTGCCGGTTCACCACATCATCGTGCAGCATGTGGAGGGCCGCGCCTGCATCAGCCTCGACATGGAGGTGGAGGCAAGCTGGCCGCTGGCCCGCGCGCATGACATGGCCACGCGGCTTGAGGCCGAGATCAGGGCTGAGTTCGGCCCCGGCACTGAAGTGGAAACCCATGTCGAACCGCTCGACATGAAAGAGGTGACCGGCCACGACTGCGACCTTGCCGTGGTGGAGGCGATCGCGGCGTTGCTGCTGGCGGGAGCTGCCCATGAGCCACGCATCCGCGACATCCACAATGTCCGCGTGCGCAGTTCAGCCGCAGGCCTGATCGTCAACTTTCACTGCCGGGCAGACGCAGCGCTCGATATTGCCGCCGTGCACGATGCCGTGGATGAGGTGGAGCGCCATGTGCGTCAGATGCGCAGCGACATTGCCCGCATCATCGGTCATGCCGAGCCTACGCCCCCAAGCCTGTGAGCAAGCCAACCTGAGCGTGCCGTTTTCAGTCACAAAGTTGCGTCCTGGCAACGCATGGCCTTGCCAAACAGCGCATGAACCTGAACTTGTCACGTCATGAACACTGACGAATCTCCCCTGATCAAGCTCGAAGATTATCGCCCGTTCGATTTCCTGATCGATGCGGTCCATCTCGACATCAGCCTTGATGCAACCGGCACGGTTGTCAGGTCGCTGCTCTCGATAAGACCAAATCCTGCCGGCATGGCGGGCGCACCCCTGGTGCTGGATGGCGACGAGCTGTCCCTGTCGTCGATCCAGCTCGACGGAACGAAGCTGGAGGAAAGCGCCTATCTCCAGACATCGCAATCGCTGACCCTGCACGTGCCACCGGGCAGACCGTTCACCCTCACCATCGAGACGCGGGCCAACCCCTCTGCCAACACCAAGCTGATGGGCCTTTACAGGTCGGGCGGCGTCTATTGCACGCAGTGCGAGGCCGATGGCTTTCGGCGGATCAGCTACTTTCCGGACCGGCCCGACGTGATGTCGATCTACACCGTGCGGCTGGAAGGCGAAAGGAACGAGGTGCCGGTCCTGCTCTCGAATGGCAACCTCCTGGCCAGCGGCGAGGTGCCCGGCACAGGCCGTCATTTCGCGGTCTGGCATGATCCGTGGCCCAAGCCAGCCTATCTGTTCGCGCTTGTGGGCGGCGATCTGGGCGCTGTGCATGATACGTTCGTCACATCGGGTGGCCGCAACGTCGCGCTCGGGGTCTATGTCGAAAAAGGCAAGGAGGACCGCGCTGGTTATGCGCTGGATGCGATCAAGCGGTCGATGGCATGGGACGAGCGGGCCTTCGGGCGTGAATATGATCTTGACGTGTTCAACGTGGTCGCCGTGTCTGATTTCAACATGGGCGCGATGGAGAACAAGGGCCTCAACATCTTCAACGACAAATACGTGCTGGCCAGCCCCGAGACGGCGACCGATGCAGACTATGCCAACATCGAAGGCATCATCGCGCACGAATACTTCCACAACTGGACCGGAAACCGCATCACCTGCCGCGACTGGTTCCAGCTGTGCCTCAAGGAGGGGCTCACGGTTTACCGCGACCAGGAATTCACCGCTGATGAGCGCTCGCGCCCGGTCAAGCGCATCGCAGACGTGGTGCGCCTGCGCCTCACGCAGTTTGTCGAGGATTCAGGCCCGCTTGCCCACAATGTCCGTCCGCGCGCCTATCGCGAGATCAACAACTTCTACACGGCAACCGTCTATGAGAAGGGGGCCGAGCTGATCCGCATGCTGAAAGTGCTGATCGGCGACGAGGCGTTCGCCCGCGGCATGGATCTGTATTTCGACACCTGCGACGGCACTGCGGCCACGATCGAGGAGTTCATCGCCTGCTTTGCCACCGCATCGGGCCACGATCTCGCGCATTTCGCGCTCTGGTATGACCAGGCCGGCACGCCGGGCCTGGTGGCTGCCGGCAGGTATGATGCGTCTGCGCGCAGCCTTGTGCTGGATCTGGCGCAGACGACCCCGCCAACCCCCGGCCAGGGCGACAAGAGCCCTGTCGTCATCCCCATCCGGATCGGGCTTGTGGGCGAACACGGCGACCTGCCCCTGAAGGCCAGCGGCAATCTTGCCCTTCATGGCGATGTGCTGATCTTCGACAAGGCTGCGGCAACGGTCACGTTCAGCGATGTGGACGAGCCGCCTGCGCTTTCACTGCTGCGCGGCTTTTCAGCGCCTGTGCGGCTGGAAAGCAATGTCGGCATGACCGATTTGTTGCGGCTGGCGCGGGTCGACAGCGACCCGTTCAACCGCTGGCAAGCCTTGCGCACGGTGATGACGCAGGAGTTGTCGAAAGCCGTCAAGGAGTTGCGGGAGCGGCAGACCCCCACATTCGCACCAGCCATGATCGACGCCTTTGGGCACGCGCTAATCAGCGGCGGCGAGCACGCCTACACGGCGCAGCTCATCAGCATGCCCTCTGCCAGCGACATCGCCAGGGACATGGGCAGCAATGTCGATCCTGATGCGATCCAGCAGGCGCTGGCGCTGCTCGGGGCACATGTTGGCCGTGCCCATGCCGTGCAGCTAGGCCTCACGCATGACCAGCTTGCCAGCGATCACGCCTATTCACCGGATGCTGACAGCGCGGGCGCGAGAGCCCTGCGCAATGCCTGCCTCAGCTATCTATGCCGTGGGCTGGGGACAGAGGGTGCGGAACGCGCATCACGGCAGTTCGTCGCCACCGGCAACATGACCGACAGGCTTGGTGCGCTGGGGGCCTTGACCACGGTTCCGGGGCCTCATCTGGATGGTGCCCTTGCCGCCTTCGAGGCACGGTTCCAGGATGACCCGCTGGCGCTGGACAAATGGTTCGCCGTGCAGGCGACCATGCCGGGCCGCCCCACCCTGGACCGCGTGAAGGCGCTGCTTCAGCACAGCAGGTTTTCCCTGCGCACGCCCAACCGCGTCTATGCGCTGCTGTCATCGTTCGCGCATGGCAACCCGAGCGAATTCCACAGGCCTGATGGCGCGGGCTATGATTTCATCGCCGATCTGGTGATTGCCATTGATGGCATCAATCCGCAGGTCGCTTCGCGGCTGATGTCGGCGTTCCGGACCTGGAAAACGCTGGAACCTGACCGGCGTATCATGGCGCGCAACGCGATCCAGAGGGTCGCCGACATGCCCGGATTGTCGCGTGACATTGCCGACATTGCCGGGCGTGCGCTGGGCTGACAGGCTTGCGCGCCAAACATTGCCACAAGGGTTAACAAAACCCTGCGCGCTAAAGATTCGGTGCTTCCGCAAGCGCAACTCCTGATTGCATTTTGTCGTCAAGACTCACTTAGGGTCTAGACAGGATGATTCCCCAGGATTCATAGTGAGACTGATTCGGGAGATGCGGCACATCTTCCCGACAAGAAAAAAATTCGACGCGGATTAGCAGGAGGGGGCCAGCATGGCGCGTATCAACGCAGCCAGTGATGCTGCACGTTTGGGCACGATCATGGGAGTTGCCCGGTCGATGTCGCATCCATTGCTGCTTGCGCTGCATCGCTCGGAACCTTGGCTGAAACTGGCGATTCCCGTTCTCGTGGCGATTTTCGCCATGTTGCTCGGCCTCGCAGGCACACTGTTCCTCTCGGCCAATCACAGTGACACCCTTGAAGACGCCCTCAATGACATGGATCTGGTCGCAGCGCTGATCAGCCGGGACATCAGCGCACAGCCGGCCCGGTTCCTTGGCACTGCAGGCTCGCAAAGCCCGATCAGCGGTCTGCATCCCGCCACATTCGCCATCGGGCGACAGGTTGTCATCGCGGCCGCAAATGGCGACATCGTCGCCAGCCAGCCGCCGGTACGGCTCGGCCAGAAAACCCTGCTTGACCTGCTCGGCCCAAGCCAACCCCTGACAACCTTCGCGGACAAGGCCGGCGTGATCGCGCTTCAGACCCCGGCGGGTCATGTGCTGGCCACGGTCAGGAACCTGCCCGCTCCGCTTGGCCAGGTTGCGGTCATCCAGCATGTCCAGAGTGCCGTACAGACGGCCACCACCCGTGGCCAGCTGGTGATGCTGCTGCTCGCCTCGTCGGTCATGGTGCTCGGTGTGCTGACCATGGCCTTCCTGATGCAGACCGGGCGTGCGCGGGCAGCTGACCTTGACTGCAACCGGGTGCGCCAGCGCATCGATGCTGCCCTCAACAGCGGGCGCTGCGGGCTGTGGGACTGGGATCTGGCCCGCGGCACGATCTACTGGTCCGACTCGATGTATTCGATGCTTGGGTATGAGCGACCTGGCGAGCTTTTGTCCTTTGGTGATGTGAACACGCTGGTCC
>JANMIB010000511.1:0-6460 GCA_031375605.1 Allobosea sp.
ATCAGCATGCCGAGGCCGCGAAAGAAATCGAGGCGCTGGTCGCGTGGCGGCTTGGCGGCAGCGGCAAGCGGGCGAGATGTCCGGCAGGCGCTCTGGTCATCCTTATGGACATCCTTGGCTAGAACGGTGTCCTGCATCAGAATGCACCATCATAGGCACGTTCGCCGATCACTGCGGCCAGCAGCGTGAAGCCGGGACGGGCAAAGGCTGCGGCAGCCTCCGTTTCAAGTGCCTCGGCTGATGAAACGCTGGCTCCGTGCCCGCCCAGCGCCCGCGCCACGGCGGCGAAATCAGTGCCGCCGAAATCCACGCCCTGACGCGGCAATTGCATCTGGCGCTGCTTCAGTTCGATCAGGGCCAGCGATCGGTCGACAAGGCAGACAATCACCACTGGCAGGTTCAGGTCACGCAAGGTGGCGATCTCGCCAAGCACCATTTCTAGCCCGGCATCACCCACGAAGCACAAGCTGTGCTGACCAGTGGCCAGCGCATGCCCCGCAGCAAGCGGCAAGGCGCCGCCCATGGTGCAGAACCCCGATGACTGGAGCAGGGTGCGCGGGGCCGTGCAAGCCCACATCTGGCTGAGCAGGATGCGATGCGCGCCAGAATCGGCGGTTGCCACGACAGCAGCCGGCGCGACCTTGCGCATCGTCTCGAAGACGGCGTGCGGCCCCCATGGTTTGTCAGCCGGGCGCGTGAAGGCAGCGGACAACGAAGCTTTTGTCAGGGCAGGGGCCAGATCAGGCCATGTGGCACGGGGCATGATCTGCTGCGACAGCGCTGCCAAACACAGGGCCACATCGCCCTCATGGGTCAGGGTGGCAGCGTGCATGCCATGCTGCATGTGCTCGGCAACAAGGTCGATCACCGGCTTGGTTGCAGACCACGGATGTCGCCAGCCCTGCCGCATCTCGATGGGATCATACCCCACGAGGATGATCAGGTCGGCGGCTTCGATCAGGGGTTTGACAATCGCATCAGCCTTTGGCGACAGTCCGATGGCCCCGACATGGAGCGAGTGACCATCAGGCAGCATGCCCTTGGCCTTGTAGGTCGAGAGGACAGGTGCCTGCAGTGCTTCGGCAAATGCCGTCAAGGCGGAAGCGCCTTTGGGCGTCAGGAGATCTAGCCCTGCAATGATCAGCGGTCGTCTGGCCACCTCGATCATTTCCAGTATCGGCGCAAGATCTGCGGGGAGCGTCGGAGCCGGATGTGATGAGATGACCAGATCACGCCTGGGCACGCTGGCCTCAGCAACTGTGATCGGCAGATCGATGTGGACAGGGCCTGGCCGCCCCCTCAGCGCAATGGCAAGGGCCTTGTCTGTCACGAGGTCTTCAGTGCCGGCCTGCGCCCTGAAGGTTGCCTTGGTGATGGGCCGCATCAGCGCGGCATGATCAATGATCTGGTGGGTGTAGCTGTCTGCCAGCCCGGCATCCACGCAACCGCTGATCACGATCAGGGGCACCCGGTCCTGATGGGCGTTGGCAATGACGTTGACAGCGTTGGTCAGGCCCGGCCCGAGTGTCGTGACCAGAAGCCCCGGTGCACCCGTGGCATGCCAGACGGCTTCTGCCATGAAGCCCGCCGCCGTTTCGTGGCGGGTGAGAACAAATCGGATGCCGGCGCGCTCAAGTGCTGCCACCAGTGCCAGAACTTCTCCACCGGGCATGCCGAACGCATGGCGGATGCCAGCTGCGGCAAGCCGCCTGGCCACAAGGTCAGCGCCGGTCATTGTCTCGACTGTCATGTCAGGCCTTGGAAAAGGGGATGTGGCACTCCCCGCGAACGTGTGAGCGCATCACCAAATAGTTCGCATGTATGCCCACATTTGTTACATCAAGATGTCTTGAACAGCCGCCCCGGCGGCGAAGGCCGTTGGTATTGATACGCGCGATAGACAGGCTGTCGGGATCATGCTCGCCATGTCCGGCGACCTCAACCCTGGCTTGCTGTCCTTGACGTTGTCCGGCAGACGTGGTTGCTCCCGCCCCGGCGCAGCGCGTGATGTGTGGGCGCTAAAACAACAAGACAAGCGCCCGAAACATGAAGACAGACCCCAATCCTCTCAAGCTCATCGTCGTTGGCGCTGGCTCCATGGGCCGAAATCACGCCCGGATCCTCTCTGCGCTGCCGTCGGTCGATCTCATCGGCATTGTCGATTCCGATTCTGTTGTCCGTGACCAGATCGCCACGATGGCACAGACAGAAGGCATGTCCGATGTCGAGCAGGCCATCGCGCGCGGCGTCGATGCAGCGATTGTCGCGGTGCCGACGGTCCAGCATCACGAAGTGACCGTCAGGCTGATCGAGGCTGGCGTGCATGTGCTGGTGGAAAAGCCGATCGCGGCAACCGCAGCCGAGGCGCATGACCTGATCACGCGCGCGCAGGCACGCGGAACCGTGCTCACCGTGGGCCATGTCGAGCGGTTCAATCCAGCGATTCGCACCTTGTTTGAGGCGATCAATGGCGAGGACATCATTTCCATCGCGATTTCGCGCGTTGGCCCGTTCCCGCCACGCATCAGCGATGTCGGCATCGTCACCGACCTTGGCGTGCATGACATTGATCTGATCCGCTGGCTCAGTGGCTCGGAGATCGTCGAGCACCAGTCCTTGCTGACGCGTGCGCGCGGCCAGCATGAGGACATTGCCTTCCTGCAGTTCCGCCTTGCCAACGGTGCTCTGGCCCATATCAACACCAACTGGCTGACCCCGTTCAAGGAACGCCGCATCAGCGTGTCGACAGCCAAGCGCTTCATTGTCTGCGACATGCTGCTGCGCACGGTGAACGAGTTTTCCGGCTTCACGCCTGATGGCCTGCCGGACAGGCTCGCCGAAGGCAGTTTTGTCAGTCGGAGCCTCAGCGTACCCTTCATCGAGCCGCTGCGTGCCGAACTTGATGCGTTCCTCGATGCCATCCGTGGACGTGGGCCCGTCAGGGTGACGGGCCATGATGGCGCGCGGGCACTGGAAGTGGCGCTGGCCTGCCTTGCTTGATCCTGCCTTGCTTGTCCTGCCTCGCCTGAACAGGCTCTCAGGCCGCCTTGCCGACCTTCGTGTCCTGCACTGTGCCCAGCACCTTATGCTTTGCGACCGGGATCATGCCGCGCACTTTCGCGATCAGTGACGGGTCGAGCCGCGTCGTGATGAAACCCACCCCGTCGGACGCTTTGGCGACGACATGGCCCCATGGGTCCACCACGAGTGAATGGCCATAGGTAAACCGAGTTTCGCCACCGGCCCTGAATGATCCGGTCTGTGCGCAGGCGGCGAAATAGCACTGTGTCTCGATGGCGCGTGCCCGGCTCAAGACCTCCCAATGATCCTTGCCGGTTTGCAGCGTGAACGCTGCCGGCAGGGCGATCAAATCAGCGCCACGCGCAGCAAGTGCCTGGAACAGCTCCGGAAAGCGGATGTCATAGCAGATGGCGCATCCCACGGTGAGGCCTTCGCAATCATACGTGACGATCTGTGAGCCCGGTTTCACGGTGGCAGACTCGTTGTAGACCTGTCCGCCCGGCGCGGTGATGTCGAACAGGTGGATCTTCTCGTAGCGCGCCACCGGCTCACCCGCGCGGTTGAAGGCCACCGTGGTGTTGTGGATGCGGTTCTCGCCCTCGACCTTGACCATGAACGAGCCTGCATGCACCCATATCCGGTGTTTCGCCGCCATCTCCTGCGCGAAATCGAAGGCAGGCCCACCCTTGGCCCCGTCGGCATTGGCGATCTTGTCAGCGCTGGTGCCGCCCGACCAGTCGAAATGCTCGGGCACACAGACCCAGTCCGGTCCTTCAAGGTCAACCGCCCGCGTGATCAGGTCACGCGCCTGGGCAATGTTCGCGGCCTTGTCGCTCACGGAGTTCATCTGCATGAGGGCGATTTTCATGGGGCGCTCCTGTCGTTGGTGACACTGTCAGGCTGTTGGGACGAAGGGTCAAGGCGGCGAGATTATCCGTCCCTGGAACTCTTCCTTCGACGGGCTCAGGATGAGGATAGTGGTCCAGTTGCCGCATGGAACATCCTCATCCTTAAGCAATGTCGAAGGAGGAGTTCCAGAAAAACTCTACTGTCCAGCAGGCTCGGCCGCCCAACCACCGGCACGCGGAATATGCCGCCCTGATCCTGCCATGCCCACAACCTGTCCGCCATGTGCCACCACCTTGCCCCGGACCAGCACCGTTTCGGGCCAGCCCTTGACGGTGCGGCCTGCGAACGGCGTGTAGCCTGTGTTACCGACCATCAACTCATCTGACAGCGTCACGCGCTTGCTGCCGTCCCAGATGGCGAGATCGGCATCATAGCCGATGGCAACCGAGCCTTTGCCTGCCAGATTGTAGATCTGTGCAGGCTGGGTGGCGGTCAGGTTGACGAAACCCTGCAAGGCCCGTCCGTGAAATTCCGGGCGTTTCTTCGATACCATCGCATCAAACAGCAGCGGCATCCGGGTTTCCAGCCCCGGCAAGCCATTGGCGATCTGCTTGAAGGTGGAGTTCGGCCCGCCAGACAGTTTGCCCGTGGCGTCATACCGATAGGGCGCGTGATCGGAGGAAATCGTCTGCAGGTCGCCCATGGCCAGTGCATGCCAGAGCGCGTCCTGGTCCTCACGCTCGCGCGGCGGTGGCGAACACATGAATTTCGCGCCTTCCAGACCGGGCCTGTCGAGATCGGCCGCCGTCAGGAATAGGTATTGCGGGCAGGTCTCGGCAAACACCTTCAGGCCCTGCCGCCTTGCATCGCCCACGATGGCCGCGCCATCTGCTGTCGAGACATGGAAGATCATGATCGGCTGATCCACAAGCGCCGCCGCCGAGATCAGGCGTGTGAATGCCTCGGTCTCAGAGGCCCGAGGATGGCTGACCGCATGATACTTGGGGGCAGTCTTGCCGGCGGCCAGCAACCTCGCGCTCATCCAGGCGATCATGCCGTGGTTTTCGGCATGCACGCACACCAGAGCCTTGTTTTCGCGTGCCACTTGCAGCACGTCGAGCAGGGTTTCATCCTCCACCTTCAGCTTGTCATAAGTCATGAACAGCTTGATCGATGAATGACCTTCCGCGATCAGCGCGGGCAGATCCTTTTTTAGTGTCGCTTCCGTAGGGTCCGACACGATCATGTGGAAAGCGTAGTCGATCATCGCCCCGCGCGCCGCCAGCACCGCATAATCATCGACGACCTTGCGCAGGCTCATGCCCTTGTGTTGCGCCGCAAACGAGATCACCGTTGTCGTGCCGCCAAAGGCCGCCGCTCGGGTCGCGCTCTCGAACGTGTCTGCATTCATCAGCCCGCCCGCGGACAACTGTTCGATATGGGTGTGGCTGTCGATCCCGCCCGGCAACACATGCTTGCCCCGTGCATCAATCTCCTCGCGCCCAGGCGGTAAAGACAGGCCCAGCGCTGCGATCTTCCCACCCTTGATGCCGATGTCGGCCTTGAACACGTCGGTTGCCGTGGCAACTGTGCCATTGCGGATGACAAGATCATGAACAGGTGCTGGCATCGGAAATCTCCCTTCTGGCAAAATAGCCTTGCATTCACTCTCCTGTCATCCCGGCCTTGAGCCGGGATCCCCATGTGTGGCGCGCACGGCGGACCAAGTTGGCATGCAAGGTGACATGCCTGCAGCATTGCCCCAAGATCATGATGCAACTGGAACCGGCCCATGACACGCAAGCGCATCCTCGTCGTCAACCCGAACTCGAACGAGGCCGTCACGCAAGGATTGCGCGATGCGGTGGCCTGTTTTGCAAATCCGGATGGCCCCGAAATTGTCTGCCACACCCTGAGCGAGGGGCCTTTCGGCGTGGAAACGCAAGAGCATGTCGAGAGTGTCGCCTTGCCGCTGCGCCGCCTGGTCGAGGCTGACAACCAGTCATCGGCCTTCATCATCGCCTGCTATTCCGATCCTGGCCTGCATGTCTGCCGGGAGGGCACGTCGCGCCCCGTGTTTGGCATTGCCGAATGTGGTATCCTGACAGTGCTGGCGCGGGCGGAGAACTTTGGCGTGATCGCCATCAAGAGCCGTTCGATCCCGCGCCACTATCGCTACATGCGCCAGATGGGCCTGATGGACCGCCTGGTCGGGGAGAGGGCGCTGGAAATGAGCGTCGCTGAAACCGCATCGGGCGAAGGCACGCTTGGCAAGATGATCGAGATCGGAGGCTTGCTGAAAGCTGACGGTGCCCGCGCCATCGTGATGGGCTGCGCCGGCATGGCGCGGCATCGCAAGCCGCTTGAAGATGCACTTGGCATCCCGGTGATCGACCCGACGCAAGCCGCCGTGGCCATGGCGATCGGGGCAGTGGCGGTGTGAACGTGACTATCGCTCTAGCCATGTTTTAATCATGCTGTCCCGCCGAACTTTGCAGTTGGCGAGACAGCACCAACAAGATAAATTTCATTTTATCTTATTGTCTGCAAGTGTCACTCAATGACTTGAATGACACGACGCGTGCGTGGA
>JANMIB010000538.1:0-4693 GCA_031375605.1 Allobosea sp.
CCTCCTCAGCAGTCCGATGGACTGCTTGGCGACATCAGCAAGCGCTTCGATTTCAGGACGCATGGCGGATGGGATTCTTCTTTGCAAGGAATGAAAAGAGGTGACCGGATCGCGCAGACGATCCGGCCACTTGGTCACTTAAGTCTGATCGCCGGGGCTGTAAAGACAGGTTCAATAAAGCCCGCCTGTGCCAGAACCAACATTCCGGTCAGCCTCGGGGCTGACATTGATGCCCCTGCGGCCATCGCCGCCAGACAGACCAATGATCGAATAGCTGTCGGGCGGTGCCGTGCCGGGTTTGAAGGCTTCGAGAAAACTGCCTCCTCCGCTCGAACGCATGCCCGTTCTGGCATCGACGGGGATCAGCTTGATGTTGGCAGGTACGCGAAACGGCGTGTCCGGCTTGTCAGCCAGCGCAGCCTTCATGAAGTCCCGGAAGACAGGCGCGGCATACTGCCCGGCTGTCGCAGAGTTGCCGAGTGACTTGGGCTTGTCGAAGCCAAGATAGACACCGACGGCGAGATCGGGCGAATATCCCACGAACCACACGTCCTTGGCCTCGTTGGTTGTCCCGGTCTTGCCAGCCAGCCGCTTGCCGACATCCTTGATCACCGTCGCTGTCCCGCGCTGTACGACACCTTCGAGCATCGATGTCATCTGGTAGGCGGTCAGGGGATCAAGCACCTGCTCGCGGTTGTCGACAAGACGCGGCTCGCGCTGGTTGTTCCAGGTTTCGACAGCGCAACCCTCGCAGACGCGCTCATCATGCCGGTAGATCGTCGAACCCCAGCGATCCTGGATGCGATCAATCAACGTCGGCTTGATGCGCCGCCCGCCATTGGCCAGCATGGCATAGGCCGTCGTCATCCGCATCACGGTCGTCTCGCCAGCCCCGAGTGCCATAGACAACACGGGCAACATGTCATCATACACACCGAAACGTCGTGAATACTCGGCAACCAGTGGCATCCCGACATCTTTCGCAAGCCTGACGGTCATCAGGTTCTTGGACTGCTCGATGCCGAAGCGCAGCGTGCGCGGACCGGCCGGCTTGCCGTCGTAGTTCTCAGGCTCCCAGACACCAAGCCCGCCGCCCTGGTCGATCGAAATCGGGCCGTCCAGCACGATGCTGGAGGGCGTGTAGCCATTGTCGAGCGCGGTTGCGTAGACAAACGGCTTGAAGGATGAACCGGGCTGGCGCAGCGCCTGCGTGGCGCGGTTGAACTCAGACTGATCATAGGAGAAACCGCCAACCATCGCGAACACGCGGCCCGTATGCGGGTCCATGACGACGATGGCCCCATTTACCTCGGGAATCTGCCGCAAACGACCGACACCTGGGCGATTGTCGACCGGCTCGACATAGACGACATCGCCGACACTCAGTGCCTGGCGCACATTGCGGCGCGTCCAACGATAGCCATCAGCCGTCACGGTCAGCATGTCGCGCTGGGCCGAAATCGTGTTTCCAAGCTCACGCTTGGGCTGCAGGCCGACACGTGCGCTGTCGCCCGTCACTTCTGTGACAACCGCAAGCTTCCACGGCTGCACGTCGGCAAGGGATGGCAGGGCTGCCAGCGGAATTCCCCAGTCGCGCCCGCCAATTTCGATCTTTGTGACGGCCCCGCGCCAGCCACGCGCCTCGTCATAGCGCACCAGACCGTCCACAAGCGCCTTGCGCGCCATGAACTGCATTTTCGGATCAATCGTGGTCCTGACAGACAGGCCGCCCTCATAGACCTTCTTCTCGCCGTAACGCTCGTTGAGGTCGCGCCTGACCTCCTCCGCGAAGAAGCCGGCGGCAATGTTGTTGGGCGAAATGTTGCGCTGCTGCACACCAAGCGGCAACTTCTTGGCGGCCTCGACATCGTCACGCTTGGCCGTGCCATCGATCGCCATGCGGTCGAGCACGTAATTGCGCCGCTCGATGGCCCTGTCGCGGTTCCTGAAGGGATGCAGTTCGCTGGGTGCTTTCGGCAAAGCGGCCAGATAAGCGGCTTCGTGCAATTGCAGCTCGTGAACCGATTTGCCAAAGTAATCCAGCGCGGCAGCGGCAATGCCGTGGCTGAGCCTGCCGGGCGTGACCGCTCCAAGGTAAATTTCGTTGAGGTAGAGTTCGAGGATCTTATCCTTGGAATAAGCCGATTCCATCCGGATCGCGACCAGCGCTTCACGGATCTTGCGGTCGAACGAGCGCTCGTCACCAACAAGGAAGTTCTTGGCCACCTGTTGCGTGATGGTCGAGCCACCCTGCAGGCGTCGGTTCGAGCCACGGTTGCGGAAGCTGGTCACGACAGCGCGCACGAGGCCTTCGGGATCAACTCCCATGTGCCGGTAGAAGTTCTTGTCTTCAGCAGCGAGGTAGGCGTTGATCACAAGTTTGGGAACAGCCTGAATGGGCAGATAGAGGCGGCGCTCCTTGGCATACTCGGCAATCAGGCTGCCATCACCCGCATGGATGCGTGACATGACAGGCGGCTCGTAATTGCGCAGCTGGGCATAGTCCGGCAAATCCTTGGAAAAATGCCAGATCACGACTGCAACGACAGCAACGCCGATCAGAAAGACAACGGCGCCCACAGCAAAGAGCCAACCGAAAAATCGAAGAACAAACCGCATCAGGGCCTCTGTTCAAACCTGTTCAACGCAGGATGATGCACCCTTCAAAAAGCGCAACACCCATCGCAACGGTTTAATCGTGGTTTATGAATAGTTACTCAATACAAATACCATGGTGACCACCACAAATCCACAATCCCGCACACTTACGGTGAAATCGAGGCACCGCGGCGCTGAATGTGCAATTTTGACGAGAAATGACCATCAACAGCACGCGAGATGGCAACAGCAGCGGTCTTCTGCCATTCAGCCGATGTCAGGAGAGCGATGTCATTCTTGCTTGAGAGGTATCCGAGTTCGATCAGAATCGATGGCACATCCGGCGCTGTCAGCACCCTGAAGCCCGCCGCACGCTGTGGAATGCGGTGCATGCGGACGGCACCCGACATTTCTGTCACAAGCCGTGCAGCAGCGGCACCTGACATGGTGCGGGTCTCACGCTTCGCCAGATCCATCAGAATGTCCATGACCTCTTCGCCGCCCTGCCCGCTTTCTCCCCCGCCCAGCGCATCTGCGGCATTCTCCTTTTGCGCGAGGCGAGCTGACTCGGCGTCTGTTGCTCGCTCCGAGCCGGTGTAGATCGTGGCGCCTCTCACATCCTGCACAGCAGACAGCGAGTCGGCATGCAGCGAAATGAACAGATCGGCCCGCGCCTCGCGGGCAACCCTGACGCGCTCTGACAGGCCCAGAAACCGATCATCACTGCGTGTCATGATGACCCTTGCACGGCCTCCTGCTTCGATCTCCGTTTTGAGCTGCAAGGCGATGGCCAGAGCCAGCGTTTTCTCGACCACGCCACCTTGGGCCACCGCGCCTGAATCGATGCCGCCATGACCGGGGTCGATCACAACGACTGGGCGCTTGTCATCATCGGGCCGCTCTGAGGGCTGGAGAGGCGCGAGCGCACGGCGAGCCCTGCGTTCAGCGCCTTCTGCGACAGCTTCCTCAAAAGCAGCGGTCGTCTGAGACTCGAACACGATGATCATGTCCGTCACACCTGAGTTGCCGCCGCGGGACACCTGCTGCACTGAATTGATCCGCGCCGGTGATCCCAGCTCGAACACGATCCGTGAACGGCCCGGTGACACCAGACCAGCCCGGAATGATGTCACAAGCATCCCTCTGCGTGTTGCGTTGGCACTCGCCTGAAAAGCGATTTCCGGCACATCGACGATGATCCGCATGGGCTGTGACAACACTTCGGATGTGACGGGCACAGGAGCCGAAAGTGCAATCCTGAAGCGGGCCGAACGTTCGTCGGTCTCCAGCTTTGCATCCACGCCGACAATAGAAGCGGGCTGCGAGATGGCCGTGACAACCTGGGCCGAGCGGATGGCGCTTCCTGATACATTTCCTGGCAGATTTCCTGGCATGGCACCGCCTGACTGCGCATGCGCCGGAAGGCTGCCGAACGACGGCAAGCCTGGCGACAACGCAAGCACGAGCAGCAGGACAATCCCTATTTGCCAGAGAAAACGTGTAAAATGCAGGGTCATGACCCGTCCTGAGCCGACTTTTGGTTTCTGAGGCTTGCCAATCACCATGCAGTGTCTGTATGGGATTCGGGATCGCAATGCAGCGTCATTTGAATCTGAACTGTCAAAAGCTCATGTTGAGTTGACAGTTCTGGTTCGCGGCGTCGAGGCAGGTTCACCTGCGGTAGACTGCAATGCGAGCTTTTGGTCAAACAGATCGTGCGTGATCTTGCCGGAAACTGGATACCGGACACATCGGTGCCTCCGCGGGGTTGCAAGCGTAAACGACACGTGGCCGCGATGCGGTCAGCTTCAGGTTTGGGTCGTCATGTCGAGGGTTCTGGCGCAACCGCGTCACACATCCCGTCTCAAGACACAGCATGCGCGGCGTGAGAGCGCTCGTGATGCTGCGACCCGTTTTTTCCCCACAACTTTGGTCGGCTTCGTCCGTCCTCGCCGCATTGATGTTCCCCGTTTCGAGCCATTCAAGGCTTTGAACCCGGACATTGCTGCCGCGCATCCAGGTTCAAGACAATGGCAAACAAGATGCTCATCGATGCCTCGCACCCGGAGGAAACCCGGGTCGTGGTCGTTCGCGG
>JANMIB010000017.1:0-2799 GCA_031375605.1 Allobosea sp.
ACATGGTGGGCGGTGACGGGCTCGAACCGCCGACCCTCTCGGTGTAAACGAGATGCTCTACCAACTGAGCTAACCGCCCATGCCTCGCATGGTGCCATGCGTCTATCAAACCCGCTGTGTTTCTACAATGGTTGGTAAGGCCTGCCGGTTTGGCACCCTGTCGCATAAAAAAAGCCCCGGCTGATCGCCGGGGCTTTCCTGTCTCTTGGCTGCCGTCAGTGGGCAATGGGCGCGGCAGGCTCATCATCGGTGCGCCCGGCACGGGCATCGATGCGCCGGTCTTCGGCTGCTTCATCCCATTCGATCGGCGTCGGCTGGCGCACCAGCGCATGCTGCAGCACCTGATGCATGCTGGAGACCGGCACGATCTCAAGGCCGTTCTTCACGGACTTGGGCAGATCGACCAGATCCTTGGCGTTCTCTTCGGGGATCAACACCTTTTTGATGCCCCCGCGAAGCGCCGCCAGCAGTTTTTCCTTCAGTCCGCCAATCGGCAGAACCCGGCCACGCAGCGTGACTTCACCCGTCATGGCAATATCTCGCCTGATCGGGATCTGGGTAAGAACCGAAACAATGGCTGTGGCCATCGCAATGCCGGCAGACGGGCCATCCTTCGGTGTCGCACCCTCCGGCACGTGCACGTGGATGTCGCGCTTGTCGAACAATGGCGGCTTGATGCCGAAATCAACCGCACGGGAGCGCACATAGGACGCCGCCGCCGAGATCGATTCCTTCATCACGTCGCGCAGGTTGCCCGTCACGGTCATCTTGCCGCGACCTGGCATGAGCAGACCTTCGATAGTGAGAAGCTCACCTCCGACCTCTGTCCACGCCAGACCCGTGACCACGCCAACCTGATCCTCGGTTTCAGCCTCGCCATAGCGGAAGCGTGGAGGACCAAGATATTCCTCAAGCAGTTCGGGCGTGACGCTGATCTTCTTCTTCTTGAGCAGGATGATGTCCTTCACACCCTTGCGGACCGTGTTGGAAATCTCGCGTTCAAGATTGCGCACACCGGCTTCGCGGGTGTAGCGGCGGATCAGCTTCTCAAGCGCTTCGTCCGTCAGCTGCCATTCCTTCTTGTCGAGACCATGCTTGGTCACGGCATTGGGAATCAGGTGCTTCTTGGCAATCTCGCCCTTTTCTTCCTCGGTGTAGCCTGCAATGCGGATCACCTCCATGCGGTCGAGCAGCGCTGGCGGAATGTTCAGCGTGTTGGCCGTGGTCACAAACATCACGTTCGAGAGATCATAGTCGACCTCCAGATAGTGATCGTTGAAGGTCGAGTTCTGTTCCGGATCAAGCACCTCCAGCAAAGCTGCTGACGGATCACCCCGAAAATCCATGCCCATCTTGTCGATTTCGTCGAGCAGGATCAGCGGGTTGCTGGTTTTGGCTTTCTTCATCGACTGGATGATCTTGCCGGGCATGGAGCCAATGTAAGTGCGGCGATGACCGCGGATTTCAGCCTCGTCACGCACGCCCCCAAGTGACATGCGCACAAATTCGCGGCCTGTCGCCTTGGCAATCGATTTGCCAAGCGAGGTTTTGCCGACACCGGGCGGGCCGACAAGGCACAGGATAGGCCCCGTCAGCTTGTTGGTGCGCTGCTGTACCGCCAGATACTCGACGATGCGATCCTTGACCTTTTCAAGGCCATGGTGGTCGTTGTCGAGCAGATCCTGGGCAGCCTTGAGATCCTTCTTGATCTTGGAGTTCTTCTTCCACGGAATACCCAGCATCCAGTCCAGATAGTTGCGCACGACCGTGGCTTCCGCAGACATCGGCGACATCTGGCGCAGCTTCTTGAGTTCGGCGATGGCCTTGTCGCGGGCTTCCTTGGTCAGCTTGGTCTGGGCAATCTTCTGCTCAAGCTCGGCCAGTTCATCCCGCCCTTCCTCGTTGTCGCCAAGCTCCTTCTGGATCGCCTTCATCTGCTCGTTGAGATAGTACTCGCGCTGGGTCTTCTCCATCTGCCGCTTGACGCGGGAGCGGATGCGCTTTTCGACCTGCAACACGGAGATTTCGCTCTCCATCAGGCCAAGCACCTTCTCAAGCCTGCCGGACACATCCAGTGTTTCAAGCACCATCTGCTTGTCTGAAATCTTGACAGCGAGGTGCGAAGCGACCGTGTCTCCGAGCTTGGACGGCACGTCGATCTGCGTGACAGCCGCGACAACCTCCGGCGAAACCTTCTTGTTGAGCTTCACATAGTTCTCGAACTCGCTGATGACCGAGCGGGCCATGGCCTCGATCTCAACCTTCTTGCCTTCGATGTCGGCAAGAGCTTCGACATTGGCCGCATAGAATTCGTCAGTCCGGGTGAACTTGGTGATGCGCCCGCGCGATGCGCCCTCGACCAGCACCTTGACGGTGCCGTCCGGCAGCTTCAGCAATTGCAACACGGTTGCCAATGTACCGATCTCGAAGATCGCGTCTGGCGCCGGATCATCATCCGAGGCGTTCTTCTGCGTGGCGAGGACGATCAGCCCGTCCGCCTTCACGACCTCTTCGAGCGCACGAATGGATTTCTCGCGCCCGACAAACAGCGGCACGATCATGTGTGGAAAGACCACGATGTCGCGCAGCGGCAGCACCGGATAATCGGCGACCGAACCGGGGACAATGGCAGGGCGAGCTTTTTGTGCGCTCATCTCGAATTCCTTATCAGGTTTGCAGCTTTCGCAGTCCCATCATGGCGACTGCAGAAACCGAACACAGGCCAGCGGGTGCTGGACCTGGGCTACAGACACCACCCTAACAGGCGTGGCAGACTCAGTTGCTGTAACCAGACACCAA
>JANMIB010000349.1:0-4879 GCA_031375605.1 Allobosea sp.
CGACGTTTCGTTGGCTTTTCAGCCCGGCGAATTTCCTCAGGCGGCCCGGCGCACAAGCCGAAGCAGGAAAAGCAGGACCACCGCACCGATCGTGGCACCCAGAATGGCTCCGAGCAACCCGCCAGGCGAGCCGACAAACAAGGTGCCGAACAGCCAGCCGCCGATGACGGAACCAAGTATGCCGACGACGATGTTTCCGACAAGGCCGAAGCCGTAGCCCTTCATGATGACACCGGCCAGCCACCCGGCAACCGCACCAATCACCAGCCAAATCAAGAGAGTTTCAATGGGCATGTCAGCCTCCAAAATGTGTTGTTCATGTCAAACGCGCTGAAGACACAAAAGTTCCATCTTTTTTGACGTGACCGATCACTGCTGGATTGCAGGACATTCATGGCATGACATTCATGGCATGAAAAACCCACCGTCAGCGAAGGCCGACGGTGGGTCTGTGTGTCTCGAGCTGGCGAGGGGGCACTCAGCTCAAGACGTCACATCTGTGTGCGCGCGAGCACAGATCAACTGCGCTTTGCAGCATCCATCGGCTTGTATTCAGGAGCGTTCTTGAGATTGGTGGTGGTCAGATCGGCCACAAGCCTGGCTTTGCCGTTGGTTTCGCGCGTCATCTCGAACGAGCGATAGCTGACAGCGACCTTGCGTTCGCCCATGCCCAGAAATCCGCCGACGCCGATCACCGCAGCAAGAACCCTGCCGCTGCCATCAACAAGAAGTTCGTCAACCTCGCCGATACGTTCGCCGGCGCGGTTGTAGACGGCCTGGCCGATCGCCTCCGATGTGCGCCAATGCGTCGGAACCCAGGCTTCCGTGAAGAACAGGTCTGACACGGGTGCGGGTGCCGTCATGGGCGCAGGCATCGACGGGCTTGTTGTCTGGGCAAGAACCGGTGTTGCAAGGCACAACACAGCAGTTGAAGCAAACAAGACTGAACGGATGGACATGGTGAAACCTCTGAGTGTTTTGAAAGATGTGAAGCTCTGTCATCAGACCTTCCGGCTCTCTGCTGTTCGCCGACTGGCATCGAGGCCAATCCCATGACGAACAGCTTTGAGTCTCGCTGCAAGAACGCGGGGGAGCGCCGCCGGTTCCATGATCACTGCGATAAATCAGAATGTGCCGGGATCAACATGTCCGCCCGGACATGAATGGTGGCATCGTGTGTGCCACATCACCGCGTCGGCGACATTGTGCGGAACCCCCCGCTGTCTGACGCGTTTGCAACACGCCTTTGTGCGCGTCCGTGACGGACCGGCTTGTTGGCACGAAAGACTTCAGCGCGATGACCAAGACCGATTCTGCCGAACGCACGCCTGTGCTGCGACCCTTTTTCGCACTGTCGCGCGGCTTCTGGACTGGTGCGACGTCTGGCCGTGCGTGGCTGCTGAGTGGTTTGGTCATCGGTTGCGTGATCGCCCAGATCGCAACCCAAGTGGCGATGAACACATGGAATCGGGTTTTCTTCGATGCTCTTGAACGGCGCGATGCAGAGGGTGTGTGGACCACGATCTGGTGGTTGCCCATCATTGTTTTGGCCATCGCGCTGGTGCTGTCATCGCTGATCGTGACCCGCATGACCTTGCAGATGCGCTGGCGCGAGTGGCTCACGAAGCGCATGGCGGGATGGTGGATTGCCGACCAGCGCTACTACCGGCTCGGGTTTGTCGCGCCGGACCAGTCCGCCCCGGAGTTCAGGATTTCCGATGATGCGAGATTGTCCGTCGAACCGCTGGTGGAGTTCGGTCTTGGCCTGCTCGGCGCGGTCATCATGGCCATCACCTTCGCGGCTATCCTCTGGCATGTCGCGGGAAGCGCGCGCTTCAGCGTGGGCGGATACGTCATCGAGATCCCGGCCTTCATGGCAGTGGCTGCCGTTGTTTACGCGATCGTCGCGTCCGGGCTGGCCTATCTCGCTGGACGACCTCTGGTGGGGCGTGTTTCGACCAAGAATGAGGCCGAGGCCATTTTCCGTTCCGAGATGACACGGCTGAGGGAGAATGCCGAGAGCATCGCGCTCATTCGTGGCGACAAGGATGAACTGAGTTCCGTATTGTCGAGCTATGGCCATGTGGTCGGCGCGTGGGTCCGCGTGATCCGCCAGCAAGGCGTGATTGCACTCGTGCTCAACACCAACGGCGCTCTGTTTCCGATCCTGCCGCTCTTGCTGGTCACGCCCAAATATCTGAACGGCGATCTGACGCTTGGCGCGGTGATGCAGCTTGTCGCCGC
Source organism: Allobosea sp. (assembly GCA_031375605.1). Classification (GTDB taxonomy): domain Bacteria; phylum Pseudomonadota; class Alphaproteobacteria; order Rhizobiales; family Beijerinckiaceae; genus Allobosea. The sequence goes on from JANMIB010000349.1 coordinate 2,245, forward strand.
ATTCAGCGCGGTTCAGGGCGCATTGATCTGGTTTGTCGACAATTTCGTCCGGCTCGCCGAATGGTACGCCTCCGCCTCGCGCGTGCTTGAGCTGACAACGGCAATGGACGAGATCGATGTGGGCACGACGATGGAAGACGAAACCACCATCCAGCTGGGGACAAGCGATGACGGGGCCATCCACATCGAAGGCCTCTCCGTGGCTGACCGGGCGGGGCGGGTGGTGATCAATGACGCTTCGGTGCGCATCGGAATGGGCGAGAAGGTCATGCTGGCCGGAGAAAGCGGATCAGGAAAAAGCATCCTGATCCGTGCGCTCGCAGGCCTGTGGCCCTGGGGATCGGGGTCGATCCGTGTTCCCAAAGGCGTCAGGATCGCGTTCGTGCCGCAACATCCCTACATCCCGCTCGGCACCTTGCGTCAGGCACTCGTCTACCCGGACCAAAATGGTGCAACCGACACGCAGATTGTGGCTGCCATGCGCCGTTGCGGGCTCGGTTATCTTGTCAGGCAACTCGATCACGAGGCACGCTGGGACCAGACCCTGTCAGGTGGCGAAAGACAGCGTGTGGCCTTCGCGCGGCTTCTGATCCAGAAACCGCAAATCATCATCATGGATGAGGCGACGTCCGCACTGGATGAGGAAAGCCAGTTTTCCTTGCTCACCCTGCTCCATGATGAGCTGGCATCGGCAACCGTGATCAGCGTCGCACACCGCAGCGGTATCGAAGAATTTCATGGGCGCAAGATCGAGCTGCACAAAAGGCAGGCAGGCGCTGAAATGTCGTCCCGCAAATTGCCCAACACATTGTGGCGGCTTCTCGGGAACCCTGCCGGGATTTGACAGTGGGCGGAACATTCTTACCTCCAGCCGTTGTGCAGGACCGGCAAATGCTGCATCAACGTCCTGCAGCTTCATTGCCTTTTCAGAACGGCTGACATCGTTATCTGGTCACATTGTTGTGGCGTCAGAACAATGCGGACCACTGCTCTTCAGAACAGTCATGAAACAGCTTTCTGTCGCTGGGGAAGTTCATGGGCTTGCGTGTTTGAATTGACATTGCCTTGCAAAGCCACGACACCGCCTCTGAAAGAAGTACTGGTCCTGAAAGAAGCAAAATAGCCAGAATGAGCATGATCTCCATCAACCGGCGGGTGTTTCATCTCAGTGGCTACGACCCGATGACACCTGCCGCATATCATAAACGCTTTGTTCGGGAGTTGCGCCGCTTCGAGACCTGCTGGGGCGTCAAGGCTGCAACGCAGGATTTCACGCAGACGGATACTGCGGCAAGCTGGACAGTCACCGTCACGGGCGCGGACTGGAGCGTGACCAGCCAGCATGACCTTCTGCGCTGGGACGATGTGATCATCGGCCACAGATCGAACGGCATGTTGCAGCGCTGGTGGGATGGCATCCTGGCGTTCGCTGATTTCACGCGTCACGGCGCGCTTGTCGCCTATCTGAAGACAGCATGGCGCTATGCGGTGTTCTTTCTTTATCCATACGCCATGATGACAGCCCTTGTGTTGGCCGGCTGGCTGGGCGGCAGGGTCATCATGGCGGCAGGTCTGCCATGGCCCGCTGCCCTCGTTGGCGGAGTGTCATTGACACTGCTGTGCGTCATCAGGCTGGTCAGCAAAACCCATGTCGGACATCTGCTTGACGACTGGAGTTTCGCCACGCGCATCGTGCGGGATGTCAATCCGGTGATTGCGCCCCGCATCAAGGCCATGGCTGACACGATGATGTCGACGCCGGATACAACCCCATGCCTTGTGGTAGGCCACAGCCTGGGGGCTGTCCTGGCTGTCGACATGCTGGATGAGGCGTTGAAGCAACAGCATGCCACACGGCAGCTGGGCTTGCTGACACTGGGATCGTCCATCCTGAAGATCGCGCTGCACGCCAAGGCCCATGGGCTGAGGGCGCGGTTGGGTGCCGTGGCCAAGGCCCCGCAGGTGGAATGGGCCGAGTATCAGGCGCTCAATGACGTGATGAATTTTTACAGGTCAGAGCCATTGAAGGCACTTGGCCTTGCGGGCAAGCCACCGGTGGTGCGTCTCGTGCGGTTTCGCAGCATGCTGACACCCTCCTATTACAAAAGCATCAAGCGCAATTTCTTCAGGCTGCACTGTCAGTTCATCAGCGGCAACGACCGGCGCTCCCGCTACGATTATCTGATGACGATCTGCGGCCCTTTCAGCCACATGGCGCTGGCAAACTCTCCTGACGGGGCGCAGGGCTGGATCGGCGAGAATGGCGACCTTGCGGGCGGTGCGTTCAAGGCCTTGCTTCCAGTGACGGCCTTTTCACCTGCCCTTCATCACAAGGACCGGCCGTGACCCTGATGATGGCGAAGCTGGCCTGGGCCGCACTGGTCGTGGGGTGGTTTGTCCTGCGGATACCTTATGAGCGCAAGGCTCGCAAGGCGCGCATCGCGCAAGACCAGCTGTTGCTGCCGGAGCGGTTGCGGCTTGCTGTTTCGCTGACCGGGCTTGGCATCATTCCGGCAGTTCATGTCCTGACCGGATTTCCGCGTTTCGCAGACTACACGTTCCAGCCATGGCTCTGCGCGCTTGGCATTCTTGTTGCGCTCGCGGCTCTGGTCATGTTCCGCCTGACGCACAAGGC
>JANMIB010000026.1:0-7148 GCA_031375605.1 Allobosea sp.
CGATGGTTTCGCGCGCGGTGATCTGGGCCGATTCCGCCTCGGTGTCGCGCGTCGCCCGCTCGGTCGCCAGCAAGGCACGCTGCTGGGCGCGGCGGAACTCGATGTCGCGCTCCTGCTCGAGCCGGGCTTCTTCGCTGGCGCGGTCGATTTCCAGCGACTGCTTCTCGGCTTCGAGGTTGCGCGTCCTGATCTGGATCATCGCATCCTGCTCGATGTCGTTGCGCAGCTTGCGGCGGGCTTCGATGTCCTTGATCAGGACGGTCAGGCCCTCGGCATCAAAGCGGTTCGAGGGGTTGAAGAACTCAAGGCTGGTCTGGTCGATGTCGAGGATGGCAACCGATTCCAGTTCAAGCCCGTTGCGCGAGAGATCCTCCTGCACGGCTGCGCGCACCCGCTCGACATAGTTTGAACGGTTCTCGTGCATGCCGCTCATGTCCATTTCGGCAGCCACGGCGCGCATGGCGCTCTCGAACTTGCCGGCCAGCAGTGCGTGCAGGCTTTCAGGCTCCAGCGTCTTGCGCCCCAGGGTGGACGCCGCCATCGCGACGGCCTGCCGGACAGGCTGCACACGGACATAGAATTCGGCTTCGACATCGACGCGCATCCGGTCCTTTGTGATCAGCGCTTCGGTCTTCGTGCGCGACACTTTCAGCGGTTGCGTGTTCATGTTCACAGGCGTGATGTCATGCACGATGGGCCAGACAAAGGCCCCGCCATCAATCACGACCTTCTCGCCAAGGAAGCCTGTCCTGACAAAGGCGGTCTCCTTGGTGGAGCGCCGGTAGAGCCATTGCATCACCACGTAGATGATGGCGATGGCCACCACCGCCACGATGAGCCACAAGATCAGCTGGCCGATCAATTGCCCTGTCATGTGTTGTCCCTCCGGTATTGCTGCTTGCGCAGACTTATTTGCCTGCGATGCGCTTGAAGGCGCGGGTCTGTTCGGTCAGTGCCACCTCAGTTGGCAGGCGCTCCATCGAGGAGGCGCCATAAAATCCGTGGCAGTTCGTTGTGTTCTTCAAGACGAAATCTGCATCTTCCGGCATGGCCACCGGCCCGCCATGAACAAGCACGATGGCCTTGGGATTGACCCTGAGAGCGGCCTCTGCCCAGGCATCGACCAGCGCGGGGCAATCTTTCAGCTTCAGCGCCGTCGACGCGCCGATGCTGCCGCCCGTGGTCAGGCCAAGGTGGCACACGATGATGTCGGCACCGGCCTTCGCCATCGCTGCGGCGTCATCGGTGTTGAAGACATAAGGCGTGGTCAGCATGTCCTTGGCGTGGGCCTTGGCGATCATGTCGACCTCGAGCCCGTAGGACATGCCGGTTTCTTCAAGGTTGAGGCGGAAGTTGCCGTCGATCAGCCCAACGGTCGGGAAGTTCTGCACGCCGGAGAAGCCGATCCGCTTCAGATCATCGAGAAACACATCCATGATCCGGAACGGGTCCGTGCCGTTGACGCCTGCAAGCACCGGCGTGTGCTTCACGACCGGCAAGACTTCGGCCGCCATGTCCACGACGATCTGGTTGGCGTCGCCATAGGCCAGAAGCCCTGCGAGGGAGCCGCGTCCAGCCATGCGGTAGCGGCCGGAGTTGTAGAGAACGATCAGGTCGATGCCGCCAGCTTCCTCGCATTTGGCTGACAGGCCCGTACCAGCACCGCCGCCGATGATAGGCACGCCTTTCGCCATCATGTCGCGGAATTTTTCGAGGATTTTCTGACGGGGAATCATGAAGCTGCTTCTTTTCGGCGGTTGGGACGGGTGGATCCATGAAGAGAATTGAATGACACGACCAACGCTGCTGCAAACTCGGGCGCGTTGATGTGGTGCGGAACGCGGATGATCTGGCGCGAGGCGGTCTGGCGCACGGTCTGCTCCAGTGCAGAAAACAATGCTGCGCGCGCGGTCAGGTCGTGGAAAGGCTTGGTCGGGGCATCAAGGGAGGAGACGCCTCCCTCGGGCAGGAAGAAGCGCACCTGGCCCTCCATCTGGTTCAGCCTTGCGCCGATCCATTCGCCCATGCGCCGACATTCCTCCACGGTGGTGCGCATCAGCGTCACCTGAGGGTTGTGCTGATAGAACAATCGCCCCTTGTAGCGTTCGGGCACGGTTTCGGGCGTGCCAAAATTGACCATGTCGAGTGCGCCAACCGAGCCGATATAAGGCAGGCGGCTGCGGATGATGGACCCGAAGCGGTCTTCGGTTGCCGGAAAGACCCCGCCCATCATCATGTCGCACACCTCGGTGGTGCTGACATCGATGACGCCGATCAGTTTGCCGCCATCAACCAGCTTTTCCATGGCCTGTCCGCCGATGCCGGTGGCGTGGAAGACGAGGCAATCGTAGGCGCTGGACAGCTTTTTGGTGACCTGTTGCACGCAAGGCGTGGTGACACCGAACATGGTCAGCCCGATGGCTGGCTTGGTGATCTTGCGAGGCTGCATCGCCTTACGGGCTTTCACCATGCCGATCATCGCCTGTGCAGCGTTGCCAAGCACCTCCTCGGTGATGACATTGAGGCCCTGCACGTCAGCGACCGACGGCATCAGCATGATGTCGGATGCGCCGACATACTGGCTGACCTCGCCTGATGCGACCGTGGACACGATCAGCTTCGGCACGCCGACGGGCAGGGCGCGCATGGCCGGGGCCACCATGGCCGTGCCGCCCGAGCCACCTGCGGAGAGCACGCCTGCGATGCCGCCCTGGCGCGCTATCCAGTGTGCGAAGGCTTGGGTCATGCCCGTGACCGACTGGCCGCGATCACCTGTGAACACGCCGGATGCACCGCGCGGATGGAAGGCTGCGATCTGGTGGGCCGGGATTTCCGCACCCGAATGGCCGCCAGAGGTGGAGAGATCGACCATGCGCACGGGCAGGCCTGCCGCACGTATCAGGTCGCGCATGTAGCGCAGTTCCTCACCCTTGGTGTCAAATGTACCGGCCACAAGCACCACCGCTTCACCCGGCGCGGCCAGAGGCCGTATATCGGGGCTGGCCATCGCGCTGCCGGAGACAGGCCGTGTCGTGACCACCCGCGCGAGCTGCTCAAGACGCGCCACGGGCACGGGTTGTGACCATCTTGTCGGGCGGACGGGATTGGAATTGTAGATCTTGACAGCGCGAGGGCTTGAATCTGCAGTTGCCGTGTCCGGCGCGGTCGAGGTTCCGCCTTGCGGGGCTTTCTCATCGCCATGACGGCCGACACCCAGCAACCTTTGCTGCAATTCGCGGTCTGCGGCGAGCTCACGCGCAGGGGTGATGCGGTTGACACGCCCGTTGACCATGATCGCGACATTGTCCGCGATCGCGCAGGCGACGCCGATATTCTGTTCGATTACGAGGACATCCATGTCTCCGTCTTCGCCCAGACGCATCAGCATCTCTTCGACCTGCGACACGATGACCGGTGCCAGACCTTCGGTCGGCTCGTCCATGACCAGAAGTCGCGGATTGGCCAGCAACGCGCGGGAAATGGCCAGCATCTGCTGTTCGCCGCCGGACAATTGCCCCCCGCCATTGGACTTGCGCTCGGCCAGGCGCGGGAAGGTGGCGTAGATCCGGTCCACGGTCCACGGTCCCTTGCGGCGTCCGGCCACCAGCTTCAGGTGCTCGTCCACCGTGAGCGAGCGCCAGAGCCGCCGGCCCTGCGGCACATAGGCGACACCAAGTTGAGCGATGTCGGCCGGGCCAAGGCCCAGCAGCGATTGCCCGCCAAAGATGATCGAGCCGGATGAAACGGGCACAAGCCCCAGAATCGCCTTGCACAGCGTGGTCTTGCCCATGCCGTTGCGGCCCACCACCGAGAGCACACCGCTCTCAAGCCTCAGGTCAACGCCCTGAAGCGCATGGGACGCACCGTAGTAGACATTGAGCGCACGGATTTCGAGAGCAGGGGCGCGGCTTGTGCGGCTGCGTTCAGGTGAGCGTTCAGCCATGGCTCCCCCCTCCCAGATAAAGTTCCTGCACCTCGGCGTCGTTCACGATCTCCTGGGGTGTGCCTTCCTTGAAGATGCGGCCATTGTGCATCATCGTCACGCTTGTCGCGACGCGGAGTGCCACATCCATGTCGTGCTCGATGATGATGAAACCGATATGGCCGGGCAGATTGGTCAGGATCGAAACCAGCTCGGAGCGCTCTGTGGGGGACAATCCCGCTGCAGGCTCATCGAACAGGATGAAACGCGGCGCGCCAGCCAGTGCGAGGGCAATTTCAAGCTGGCGCTGCTGGCCATAGGACAGGTTGGCCACCATCACATCTCGTGCCGCTGTCAGACGCACCGCTTCGACCAGTTCGGCAGCGCGGGCGACAAGCACATCGTTGGAGCCCGGACGCAGCAGGGAAAAACGCCCGCGCGAGACGCCCCGGCAGGCCAGATAAACATTGTCCGCGACGGACAGCCCGCCAAACAGCAGCGAAATCTGGTAGGTGCGGCGCAGGCCACGGCGGATGCGCTCATGGGCGGGGAAACGGGTGACATCTTCGCCAAACAGCCGGATCGTGCCTGAGGTCGGCAGGAAATCACCGGTGACGCAGTTGAACAGCGTGGTCTTGCCAGCACCGTTCGAGCCAAGCACGGCGCGGCGCTCGCCGGGGCGAACCGTGAGTGTCACATCCGAAATCGCGGCCAACGCCCCGAACAGCTTGGTGACGCCGCGAAGCTCCAGCGCATTGCCGGAGCTGACAGAGCCCAGTCTTTCGGCAGCTGTGCGGTTTGCTGCGGGGGAGACATCTGCAAGCGTCACGGCCTGCCTCCGCGCAACGGGTCGCGGGATTGCTCGCGGCGAGCCTTGAATTTTTCCCACAGGCCCAGCACGCCATCAGGCGAGAAGAACACGATGACCAGAAATCCGAAGCCGATCAGCAGCTTGAAACGCTCACCGGACAGTCCGACAGCCAGCAGCATATCGGGGGAGAACACCCTGAGCAGCACATAAATTAGCGCACCGATGAAGGGACCGATCGGGCGCTTGATGCCGCCCACGACGGCAATGACCAGGATGTCGATCACCTGCGGAATACCTGCAGTGCCGGGAGACACCTGCGCATTCTGCCAGACCAGAAGGATGCCGCCGACAGCCGCAATCACGCTGGCGAAGGTGTAGGCGAGGATGCGGTGGGCCGTGACCGAGAAACCGAGCGCACCCATGCGGCGCGGATTGTCACGCACGCCCTGCAGCGCCAGACCGAACGGCGAGCGGGCGACATAGACCACCGCTGCATATGACAATGCTGCACAGGCCAGGGTCAGATAGTAGAATGGCGCGGGCTGGCGCCAGTCGATGCCGAACAGTTGCGGAGGCAGCACGTTGTTGAAGCCGGTATAGCCGTTGAACAGGCCATAATTCTGCCGGGCGAAATAGAAGAAAGCCGAGGCGATCGCCAGCGTGATCATGATCGTGTAGATGCCCTCGGTGCGTACCGCGAGCGCCCCGACCAGCGTGCCGAACAGCGCTGCAATGAGGATGGCGACCGGGATATGAAGCCACCACGGCCAGCCAAGGCTGATGGCCGGAACCCCGCTCGTGCCAAGGATCGCCACCATGTATCCAGCGAGTGCCGCCACGGTCATCTGGATCAGGCTGACCATGCCGCCATAGCCGGCGAGGAACATCAGCGAAAGGCCGATCATGCCAAGGATGAAGGTCCAGCCGAAGATCTGGTACAGCACGAAATTGCTGGCAAAAAGCGGCATGGCCAGCAGCAACAGGCCGATGGCCCACCAGAGCGGGGGAACCCGCTCGAACAGCATGGGCCTGGATGGCTCCGAGGTGCGTACCGCGTAGGTCATCTCAGCGCCCGGCCCCAAGCTGCCCAGACCCCAGCAGCCCTTGCGGGCGGAAGGCCAGAACCACGGCCATGATCAGGAAGGTGAACACCACCGAATAGGTCGGCGCATAGACAATCCCGATCTGCTCGGCCAGCCCGATGATCACGGCACCGAGCGCCGCACCTGGAATCGAACCCATGCCGCCCACGATCACCACCACGAGCGAGGCCAACAGGAACCGCGTGTCCTCGCCGGGCGAGAGCGACTGGAAGGTTCCGCCGATGATCCCGGCCATGCCCGCCATGCCTGCCCCGAAGGCGAAAACACCCAGGAACACATACTGGATGCGCACGCCGGAGGCTGCGAGCATGTCGCGGTCATCCACGCCGGCGCGGATGAGCATGCCGAGCTTCGAGCGGTTGAGCACGAGCCACATGGCAAGGCCGATGAGGACAGCTACACACAGGATCACGATCCGCACGTGCGGATAGGTCAGATAGACCGCCTCGCCATTGGAGCGGAGTGATGAGATCACAGGCAATGTCATAGGGCCGCTCAGCCAGTCGGGAGACAGAACCTGATAGCTCTGTCCGCCCCAGATCCAGAGCATGATGTCCGCCAGCACCACCGAAATGCCGATGGTCACGAGTGTCTGGCGCAGCTCTTCGCCTTCCATGCGGCGGAAGACCTGATGTTGCAGCAGCAGTCCAAGCGCACCCACCAGGATGAAAACGACCGGAAAGGCGAGCAGCCAGTAGCCGGTTGTGTTCGCCACCTCGTAGCCGAGATAGCCGCCCAGCAGATACAGCGAGCCATGGGCTAGATTGACGTTTCGCATCAACCCGAACACCAGCGTGAAACCGCTGGCAACGAGGAAGTAGAGCGCCCCCAGCGTGATGCCGGACAAGATGGCGTTCAGGAAGATGCGCTTGCGGCCCATCACCTGCTCAAGCCCTGGCGGCCAAGGTGTAAAGATCAGCCACAAGAAGCCCGCGACCAGCACCAGCAGGATTACCGACCGGACTGGATGGCGCTTGTAAAAGCTCTGCATGAGACCTGTGTGCTACCTGTTGTGACCGTCACAGGGTGCAGGACCCTGGAAACATCATTGAAACATATGGAAAGCTAGACTGTAGCGGGCTCAAACTCCGTACCCGACAGTCTTTTCCTTGTTGCATGCGTTCGAATGTGGCGTGGACCGCAGACGCGCTGGCAGCCAGATGCCGACAGGACACTGCCTGATTGCGCGCTCACCATGCGACTGTCGGCATATGAACGCTGCGCCTGTAAGTGCTGGGTGGCACAACCCCGTTGGCGATAAAAAAGCGCGAAAAACTGGCCTGGCTGGAAAAGCCCAGATCAAGTCCGATGT
>JANMIB010000041.1:0-8511 GCA_031375605.1 Allobosea sp.
ATCAGCAGGCGCGCCACCAGCAATTCGGAGCCTTCATAGCCTGACACGGTGATCTTGCCCTTAATCGGCTTGGCCGCGAGTGCTCCCTTGATCATCGGCAGGAACTGGTCCTTGGCAGCCTGGACCTGCGCCTTCGAGACCTGGCAGGCCTCGCCGATCGCATCGAGCCAGGCCGCGGTGCCATCATGGCCAACGGGCGCAGAACCGACGATGGGACGACCGGCATATTCAAACTCGCGGATCGAAGCTGTGTAAAACGGATGGATGGCCGCAACCGCCGCGCAATCCAGCGCGGCGTAGAGCTCGCGCCATTCGCGGGTGGGAACGACAGGGCCTGCTGCAAGGCCCAGTGCGCCCAGCATCATGCCCAGGCCGACCGGATCAGCCGGGAACATCTCACCGAGCAACGCCACGGTGCGCTTGTCGTTGCGCCCGCCGCGCGGGGCCATCACGGGGCCGGCTTCGGCCTCCTTGCGGGCGAAATTCAGCATCGCGCCAGCCAGCACATCCTTGGCCTCGGCATGGGTCGGAACACCAAAACCGGGCACGTCGATGCCGATGATGCGCACGCCGTCGATGGTGTCAGGCAAAAGCCGCAGCGGCACGCCGGATGCGGACGGCACACACAGGTTGATGACGACGATGGTGTCATATTTGTCGGGATCGGCGAGCAGATGCACCGCGTCGCGGATGTCCTCGAACAATTTGCCGGTGACGAGCGTTTCGGAATTGAACGGCACATAGCCCACCGTGCGGCGCGCGCCATAAAAATGCGAGGTGAAGGTCAGGCCATAAACGCAGCAGGCAGAGCCAGACAGCACGGTCGCCGTGCGGCGCATGCGCAGGCCGACACGCAACGAGCCGAAGGCCGGGCACATGCTCTGGGGCTGGTCATGCGGTCCGAGCGGATAGTCGGCGGCATAGCGCTCAAGCGTGTCGCTGGCCCCGGCGGCAATCGCTGCCTTGCGCATTTCATCGCGGCCGGCATGGCAACCATTGCCCAGCGCCTCCGCCTTCGCGACCGCCCGCGTGGCAGCCGCGATCACCGCGGGAGCAGGCGCCGCCAGCACAGGCTCCGGCACCGCCAGCACAGGCTCCGGCACCGCCAGCACAGGTTCAGGCGCTTTTGGCGCGCTGGCTTTTGCCGTCTTGTTGAGATTGTCGATCAACGTAACCATCAGGGACTGCTTTGCAGGTTTGGAAGGATCAGGCTTCGTCGTAGACAACTTCGAGCGTGGCCTTCTCGGTCACGACACCGCCGCACATGTCGGCGAGCGAGGCGGGCTGAAGCACATAATCGCGGCCCGTGATATCGGAGGAAAACAGGCCAAGCAGGCCGTCGGATGTCATCGGCGCAGGGCGCATCGGCTTCGATGATCCGACATTCTCGACCAATTCCTCGAACATCGGGCCCCAGCGATCACCGGGACGTCCGATGATGTGATAGTTCGCGCTCTTGCGGCGGATGTCCTCATCGGCAGGGATGGAGGCCAGCACCGGGATGCCGACGGCGGCAGCGAAGGCCGCAGCCTCGCCCGTGCCGTCATCTTTGTTGATCACCATGCCGGCAACGCCGACATTGCCGCCAAGCTTGCGGAAATACTCGACCGCCGAGCAGACGTTGTTGGCAACATACAGCGACTGCAGATCGTTGGAGCCGACGACGATCACCTTCTGGCACATGTCGCGGGCAATCGGCAGGCCGAAGCCGCCGCAAACCACATCGCCAAGGAAATCGAGCAGCACATAGTCGAAGCCCCAGTCATGGAAGCCGAGCTTCTCCAGCAGCTCGAAGCCGTGGATGATGCCGCGCCCGCCGCAGCCACGGCCAACTTCAGGACCGCCAAGTTCCATCGCGAACACACCGTCGCGCTTGAAGCAGACATCCTCGATCTTCACCTCTTCGCCAGCTGCCTTCTTGCGGGCCGAGGTCTCGATGATGGTCGGGCAGGCCTTGCCGCCAAACAACAACGAGGTGGTGTCCGATTTCGGATCGCAGCCGATGAGCAGGACGCGCTTGCCCTGCTGCGCCATCATGTAGCTGAGGTTGGCCAGCGTGAACGACTTGCCGATGCCGCCCTTGCCATAGATCGCGATGATCTGCGTCTTGGTTTCATGCACAGCATCCTCGGTAAGGTCTGGCGCAGGCGCGTCGATGGCACCGACACCATGGGCTGCAAGCGCAGCATTGAGGGCATGGTTTGGTGTTGGCGGGGCAAGTGCTGTTGTAGCGCTCAGGACGGGTGCGTTCATGGACAGGTTCTCCAGTCGAGTATCATTTTCACGCAGGCCGGGTCGGCGAACGCAGTTTCATAGGCTTGTGGCGCGGCCGAGACCGCGCTGCGATGGCTGATGAGACCATCCAGATCGAGGGCACCCGTATTGATCATGGCCATGACAGCGGCCAGATCAGGCTCGCGGAATTCGGCAGCGATGCGGATCTTCGCTTCGCGCATGAAGGCAGGCGGGAACACGAAAGACAGCGGGGCTTCATAAAAACCTGCCAGCACGATCTCGCCTCCGCGGACCAGACGCAGGATCAGCGTGTCCAGAAGGCTGCCATCGCCGCTGACATCGTAGATCGAGCGGTAGTCGCAGCGCGTATCGGTGGATGGATCAACCACGCTGTAGCCAACCGCTCCCGACATACGGACCGGGTTCTTTTCCCAGACGGTCGGGGTGCCGCCCCTGGCAACCGTGAGGCGGGCTAAAAGCCGCCCGAGCACACCATGGCCAACGATCAGGTCCGGCAATTCGCCCCCGACAAAGGCGTGGCTCGCCGTGGCCGCAAGCGCCAGCAGAACGCCCATCTCGCTGAGAGTTTCAGGCAGCGGGATGACTTTCGCACCTGCGGCAACCAGATGATGCGCAGCACCGCCGAACAGGCCGCTGACATTCGAGAAGCAGCGCGCACCCGGCACGAACACGTGCGTTCCGACAGTGCGTCCCGATGCAGATCCCGCCTCGCGGATGATGCCGACAGTCTCATAGCCGGGAACAAGAGGATATTGCAGGCCGGGAAAATGCGGCATGCGGCCTGACCAAAGCAGACGCTCCGTGCCGGTGCTGATGCCTGACCAAAGCACCTCGACAAGCACATCGGCATCGGTCGCCGGAATCAGTCCGACCTCATCGAGGACGAGGCTCCCTGGTTCCTTGAGGACGATGGCCATGGTGCTCTTCACGACACCTGTTTCCCTTCACTGCAGCCTGAGAACACAAGCTGATCTGTCATGATAAGAAGACGTATTTCTCTGTCAATTTGTATAGACACTTACATCCGCTGTTTTTCTGCCACGATCAGGCCGGTCAACAGAGGCCGCGGTGTGGCCACCTGGCGGGCATTGGCAAACCCTGCTTCCACCAGCATCGTGATCAGTTCGTCGGGACGGCGGGCACGCCCGGTGCCCATGGCCAGCAGGTAGAACCCGAAATAGGCGTCGGCCATCGCCGCCGAAGCAGCATTACCCGCCATCGGTTCGGCAATCAGGAGAGTGCCGCCGGGCTCCAGCGCAGCGTGGATGCGGGCGAGCAGCGGGGCCACCGTGCTGTCATCATGGTCATGGGCCACGCGCACCAGCGTGATCAGGTCCGCTCCCCTGGGCAATTCATCATCCATGAAACTGCCGCCGACCAGCGTGGCACGGCCTGTCAGCCCTGCCGCCGCAAAGCGCGGGCCAGCGGTCTGAACCACGGCAGGCAGATCGAAAAGCGTCAATGCGAGGCGAGGCGCACGTTTGGCCACCGAACGCAGGAAAGAGCCATCCCCGCCGCCGACATCAAGGATGTGGCGATGTTTCGTGACATCATGGGCATTGAGGACATCATCAGCCACAAACTGCTGCGAGGTCGCCATCAGATCGGTGTAGGCGCTCACATCCGCCGCAGCGAGCGCTGAAGGATTGGCACCGCCCGCATAAGGCCAGTAGCGCGAGAGTTGTGTGTGCGGCACCTCTCCGCGCAGCAGGGCCAGCGGGTCCGCCATGTCGGCATAAAACATGGCGTGATGTTCGATCATCGCCTTCACACCCGGATTGCCGCGCATGGCAGCCCCAAGCTGGCCCAGACCGTAACGCCCGCCCGTGCGAGGCTGAAGCAGATCAAGCGCCGCGGCACCCAGCACGAGGCGGCGCGCAGCATCAGGCGGCAATCGCGTGGCTTCGGACAGCTGATCGATGGTGAGAGGTTTTCTGGCCAGCAACTCGAACAGGTCAAGCTTCACGCAGGCAAACAGCACTTGCGAATACACAAAGCCGGCACACAGATCAAAGCAGGCTTGGGCGCGGCGCGCGGAAATGCCTCTGGTCAGCGGAAAACGCGCGGCCAGTCGCTGAAAGCGCTGGCTGGCGAGCAACCTGTCACGCAGGCCATAAAGCCCGTCAGCCCAACGATCCAGCCACGAGGCGGGCACAGGTCTGGTGTCGCTCACGACCCGGTCTCAGGCCGCGCGAACGTGCAGCTCCGCCGGCAGGAAGCTGGTGGCCTCGCGTTCGATGGCGACTTTCAGCGCCATCTGGCCGGGACATTCCGGAATGGCCTCCACCGCCTCGGCAATCAGGCGGTCCAGCCAGTTGATCGCTCCGGTCATGCCAAGCTCAAGAACCGCATTGGGGCGCCCACGGGCAGCATCCTGCCCGGCAGGCTTGCCCATCTCGTCGCTGGTGTCGGCCGCATCGCGGATGTCGTCCGCCACCTGATAGGCACAGCCAAGCCGCTCACCCAGCGTGCGCCACAGATCAGGATCATGACCGGCCGCGAGCGCGCCGGAGGCAGTGGCGGCTGCAAACAGCGAACTGGTCTTGGCGCGGTGATATTCCGCGATCGGGATCATCGGCTCGCTTTCCCACGCCTGCCCAGCGCAGATGCCGTGCGGTGCGCCGCCAGCCAGCGCCACAAGGCGCACGAGGCCTGGCATCTTTCCGGGGTGCAACGTCACACCGCGCGCGATGGTTTCAAACGCCAGCACGATCAGCGCGTCGCCGACCAGAACGGCCAGCGGCTCGCCGAAAGCCTTGTGCACCTTGAGCTTGCCCCGCCTGAGATCAGCATCATCGAAACAAGGCAGGTCATCATGCACCAGCGAGGCGCAATGCAGGAATTCGATGGCGCAGGCCGCAGCATCAGCCGCTGCCGGATCAGGATCACCGCAAGCGAGGGCCACCGTGATCGCCAGCCTTGGCCGCAGGCGATGCCCGCCCGGAAACACAGCATAGCTCAGGGCTGCAGCGAGCTTCGGAGGGCAAGAAGTCTGTGTGATCGCCAATGCGGCCTGCATGGCTGTCTCGATCCTTGGCATCATCGTGACGATCTCCTGCATCCGACTTATGTGTCATTCTTGTTTGACACTTTGACTGTGCAGCAGAATGGACACGGATTTTCAGGCTGTCAATCAGGGAGAACCCGGAGTTCCCACAGGTTCGCAACGACGCCATAAGGGCACATGAACACCGGACGCGTCGTGATCATAGGTGCCGGCATCGGCGGATTGGCTGCGGCGCTCGAGCTGTCATCCCAGGGGCTCGATGTCACCGTGCTGGAGCGCGCCGCCACACCGGGCGGCAAGATGCGGCAACTTGTTGTCGGCGGGAAATCCGTGGATGCAGGGCCGACCGTGTTCACGATGCGCCATGTCTTCGAGGCGTTGTTCGCGCGGGCGGGTGCGAGCCTCGACCAGCACGTCACGCTCATGCCGCTGGACATCCTTGCGAGGCATGCGTGGACGGATGGCTCGCGGCTGGATCTGTTCGCCAGCGTCGATGCCAGCGTCGATGCCATCGGCCACTTTGCCGGGAAGGCCGAGGCCGAGCGCTTCAGGGCGTTCACATCTGAAACACGCGCGATCTACGCCCTGCTCGACAAGAGCTTCATGCAGGCAGACAAACCGGGCATGCTGGGCCTTGCCGCCAACATGATGAGGGACGGACTGCGCAACCCGCT
Organism: Allobosea sp.; assembly: GCA_031375605.1. Lineage (GTDB taxonomy): Bacteria > Pseudomonadota > Alphaproteobacteria > Rhizobiales > Beijerinckiaceae > Allobosea. Next base: position 5,938 of record JANMIB010000041.1, read on the forward strand.
CGACATGCTGAAGATGCGCCCCTTCGAGACGATGTGGTCGGCGCTCAGCAAGTCCTTCACCGACCCACGCCTGCGGCAGTTGTTTGGCCGCTATGCGACTTATTGCGGCTCATCGCCGTTCTCCGCGCCTGCCACCCTGATGCTGATCGCCCATGCGGAGCAGGATGGCGTGTGGAGCGTCAAGGGCGGCATGCACGCGCTGGCCCGCGCCATCTGCGATCTGGCCATGGCGAAGGGTGCGGTCTTCAGATTCGGTACTGATGTTGCCCGCATCAGGACAGGGGCATCCGGCACCGAAGGCGTGGTGCTGGCCGATGGCGAGGTGGTGCCTGCCAACGCGGTGATCTTCAATGGCGACTACGCGGCTCTCGGAGCAGGGATGCTTGGCCATGAGATCGTGAAAGCCGCACCGCTGGCACCCAAGGCGGGCCGCTCGCTCTCCGCCATCGTCAGTTGCCGGAATGTCGAGACATCAGGGTTTCCGCTGATCCGGCACAATGTCTTTTTCAGCCGCGACTATCCCGCCGAGTTCGACGCCATCTTCAGGCAAGGCGAGGTTCCGCATGAGCCGACCGTCTATGTCTGCGCGCAGGACAGGGACGATGAAGGGCTGCACCCGGCGACATCCGGCGAGCGCGACGGCGCGCCCGAGCCAATGCGAGGAAACGCCCACTTGGGCAAACCAGAACGCCTTTTGTGCCTGATCAATGCACCTGCCAACGGCGACAGCCACACCTACACCGATGAGGAGATCGCCCGATGCGAGGACAGGGCCGCAAATCTGATGGCATCGTGCGGGCTGGCGCTGCACCCAGGCCCGGCCATCACGACCAGCCCGGCGGGGTTCAACCAGCTGTTTCCGGCAACGGGGGGCGGGCTTTACGGGCAGGCCAGCCACGGCTGGCAGGCCTCGTTCAAGCGGCCGGGAGCGCGAACACTCATTCCGCGCCTGTATCTGGCGGGGGGCAGCGTGCATCCGGGACCGGGCGTGCCGATGGCAGCGCTTTCGGGGGCACAGGCGGCGCGGGCCGTGCTGGCGGACCTGACTTCTCAGCGCCCGTTGCGCCGGGCGGCTACCGCTGGTGGTATCTCGACGCGCTGAGCGACGATGGTCAGTCCGGCCTTGTCGTCATCGCCTTTGTCGGCAGCGTGTTCTCGCCGTACTACGCGCGGGCCTTGCGCAAGGGTGCGGCTGATCCGGAAGACCACTGCGCCATCAATGTCGCGCTTTACGGCAAGGGCGGCCATCATTGGGCCATGACGGAGCGTGGCAAGCGCCATCTGCAACGTGACGACGCGCGATTCGTGCTCGGCCCGAGCAGCCTGAGCTGGGACGGCACCACACTCACGGTCATCGTGCAGGAACGCACGACACCGTTCCTCACGCGCCTTGCCGGAACCATCAGGTTCACGCCTGACCGGCTGCTTGACCAGCACTTCGATCTTGACGCCGGTGCACGCCACCAGTGGCACCCGATGGCCCCGTCCGGCCGGATCAGCGTGGAGATGAAACACCCCGCGCAAAGCTGGAATGGCCATGGCTATCTCGACAGCAATGTCGGCAGCAGGCCCATCACCGAGGACTTCACCGCATGGGACTGGTCCCGCGCGCAGACCCTGCATGGGCCAGTCATGTTCTATGACGTCGAGCGGCGCGATGGCACGGTGCTCAACCTGGCGCTCGGACAAGACCTTGACGGCGCGCTGACCCCACGATCTGCCCCTCCGCTGCACGCCCTGCAGCAGACCCTGTGGCGTGTGCCGCGCAGCGCGCGAAGCGATGAGCCACAGCCCTCGCGCGTCTCGCTGACGCTTGAGGACACCCCGTTCTACACGCGCTCGCTAGCCATCAGCAGGATCGATGGCGAGGAGGTGACGATGATGCACGAGAGCCTGTCACTGAACCGGCTAAGGCAGCGCTGGGTGGAAACGCTCCTGCCGTTCAGGATGCCACGGCTGAGGTGAGAAATGCAACGCAAGTGTCATGGCCGCCCCCGTGGCGGCCATCTCGATTAGGAGAGTGTGCGTGCCGCCAACCGAGATCACCGGCACAAGGCCGGTGATGACACTGAGGACACCACATTCGGAAACTCAGGCAAATCCGGCCCGTCACACATCCTCATCCTGAACCCGTCGAAGGATGAGCACCGCGAAGCGGGATAAATCGTCGACGCGGCTGCTTTGCTGCCGCACAGTGAAGATCTATCGCCGGGCCATCCAGCCGGGAATGGCCTGATCATCGCGCGGCGGGGTTCCATCTGCCTGTGCAACCTTGTCTTTTTCGGCCAGCCGCTTGAGCGACCAGAGCTGGTGCGCCCCGAAAGCAAGAATCCCGAAAAAGAACGCGAAGAATTCGATCAGCATCAGTGTCCCGAGTTCCATCGCTGCCTCCTGATCAAGATCTGAACATCACACTTCGAGACTGCGCACCAGGCGGCTCTCGCGCTTTTGCACGCGCTCGAGCAATGCTATGACGCCAACCGTGCGCTGCGTAAATCCGCGAAAAGGCCGCAGGATACGAGCGCCCGTGGGACCTTGGACCAGTCCTGCATGCGGATGCACCTTGACCGCATC
>JANMIB010000056.1:0-15880 GCA_031375605.1 Allobosea sp.
ACTCCTACCCGCCGCTGGCCTTCGCCTTGTCGGCGTCCATTGCCTTCTGTGCGAGTTCCATGCGCCGCGGTGCAGGGAGGTTTGCCGGAATGTCTTTGAGATAGTCGAGAAGGGTCTTCATCAGTACACCTGACCTCCTGAGTCCACAGTCGTCGCGCCACCGGGCGGCATCACCATCGCGGCAGAAGGGGTCATCCACGACAGCGGGTTTCCCGACATGGTCGACACCCTCGCCGAGGCTCTCCCGCCCGAGCAGCTGCCGGACGAGACCCTCGTGTATCTCCTTGGCAGCCGCTACTGCGAAACCGACCAGCTTTCACAGACGGCCTGGAACCTGTTTGGCACCATCAATGGCGGCTGGAACAAGGTGCAGGCCGTGTGCGACCACGTTCACCACCACATCCGCTTCGACTACCAGCTTGCACGTGCGACGCGCACGGCGGCGGAAGCCTATCACGAGCGTGTCGGCGTATGCCGCGACTATGCGCATCTTGCGCTCACCTTCTGCCGCTGCCTCAACATTCCCGCACGTTATTGCACCGGCTATCTGGGCGACATCGGAGTGCCGTTCAATGAGGCTCCAGGTGATTTCAGCGGCTGGTTCGAGGTCTATCTCAGCGGTCGCTGGTGGACCTTCGATGCGCGGCACAATGTCCCGAGGATCGGGCGCATCCTGATGGCACGGGGCCGTGATGCCACGGACGTGCCGGTTCTCAACACCTTCGGCCCGCACGTGCTCGGCCGTTTCGAGATCATCACGGAGGAGATTTCGGGCGACCGCTATCCGCTGACCTCCCAACATCGCCGTGATCATTGGGCCTTGAACAATGCCTTGCGTGGAGAGCAAGATGCCGGAACATGACATTCAGGCCATCGCGCCATCGGCAGACTCGCCGCATGCGGTGGACAGCCGCCCGAACTTTATCGCGGTCGTGAATGCCAGGGCCGGCGAAGTCCTGCAGAGCGGCCAGTCGGCATTTGGCAATTCGATTGTCCAGGCTTTCGACAAGATCGGCATTTCCTGCGATGTGCGCTTCGTCAACCCCCGGAAACTTGCGGAGGCTGTTGACACAGCTGTCCAGAACAGGCCTGACGCACTCCTGGTCGCTGGGGGCGACGGGACCGTCAATCGCCTGCTGCCGCATCTGGCAGCGGCTGACATTCCTGTCGGCCTGTTGCCGCTTGGCACGCTCAACCTCCTGGCGCGCGACATCGGCCTTGAAGGCTCGCTGGACGACATGCTTTTGCATCTTGCGCACATCCAGCCTGGAATGGTTGACCTTGGCGAGGTCAACGGCAACCTTTTTCATTCCAATGCAGGGCTGGGCTTCTTCGCCCGCATGGCGCGCGAACGGGAGGGAGCACGGCAGTTTGTCCCGTTCAGCAAGATGCTCGGCTTTGTGCTGGCGGCCTTGCGGTCGATCTGGCTTCACCGCCCGATCACCATCGACCTCACCGTGGACGGCGTGGTCCAGACCTACGTGGCGGATGCGCTGCTGGTCACGAACAATCATTTCCATGGCAGCGAATGGCGCCGTGACCGGCTCGACACCGGCAAGCTGGAAGTTCACATGCATCAGGCAGCCGGATTCTGGGCAAGAGTGAAAGCCGCGATCGCCATCTATCGCGGGACATGGCGAGCCTTGCCTCATCTCACATCGATGACCGTCACCACATTGACTGTCAGACGGCGCGGCCGCTTACGCAGCACGATGGCACTCGACGGCGAGGTCTACAGGGTGCGCAACCCGATCCGTTTTCAAAGCAAGCCAGCTGCTCTCAAGCTGATCACTGCGCCCAAGGCCAGATCATGACAATCCATCCCATGCCCGACATTCATCAACAACAGTTGGCGTCCCCTCGCCGCGGCATCGAAGAGGATGTCTTCCCCGACAAGGTGCTGCTGCGCCTCGCCGCGATGGCGACAATCCTCGCAGGCGTCGTCACGTTTGCCGTCTTGATGGAATGGACGGGCCGGTTGGACCGGTCCTTCTTCGACATGGTGCACGCAGGGCCAGCCTGGACACCAACGACGGCGCCTGCATGGTGGAACGAAGCCATCCGCGACGTCACGGCACTGGGCGGGACGCTGGTGCTGACAGGCTCTGTCGTAGCTTCGTGCCTTTATCTGCTGGCCGGAGGGCGCGGCCGCCTGTTCGGCCTGCTGCTCGGCAGCGCCCTTGCTGTGACCGTGTTCAACGTCTCGCTCAAGCTGGCCATCGCACGCGTTAGGCCCTCAAGCGTGGAACACCTGGTCGCGACGACGAACGCGAGCTTTCCAAGTGGCCATGCCCTGCTCTCCGCCGCCATTATTCTGACCATCGGCGGGTTGATGGCGTTTGCAGCCAGAAAACCGGTCGAGCGCAAGGTGATCGTCTGCACGGCCCTGTTTGTAACGCTCTGCGTCGGCCTCAGCCGGATCTGGCTTGGCGTGCATTGGCCAAGCGACGTCTTCGCAGGCTGGATGTTCGGAATTGCCTGGGCTGCGGTGACATTGTGGTTGGCCAAGCGCATCGACCGGCAGGGCAAAGCGGGACAAGGTCAGGCGGCCACTTCCGATCCTGCATTTCACAGGATCGGCCTTGGCCGCCAGTCGCGATCATAGTAGTCCGCCCAACGCTCGGTCAGCCGGGGATTGAGCAGGACAAGTTGACCGTCAGATATCTTGAAGAGACCGATTTTGCGCAGATATGACCAGGTCTTGATGGTGTGGACCAGTGAAAGTCCCAACGCGTCCGCCAGATGCTGACGTGTCAACGGGAAGGCGAAACCAGCATCCCTCACCATGTCCAGATGGTCGCAGCGCCGGTACAGGCTCAGGATCAGCGCCGCCATGCGCTCACGCGCCGTTCGCTGGCCCACGGATGTGAGGGCCTCGTCGACAAGATTTTCTTCACGCGCTCCAAGCCAGGACAATTCGAACGCGAGTTGCGGCATGTGCTCGAACAGGCCCCAGATCTTTTTGCGGGAAAACACGCAAAGCTCAACTTCCGTCAGGGCTTCGATGCTGTGGTCGGATGCGTCGAGAATCGAGGCCTGTAGCCCGAGAATATCTCCGGGCAGGAGAAAGTTCAGGATCTGGCGCCGACCATCTGACAGGGTCTTGTGACGAAAGGCCCAACCGCTGAACAGCGTGAAAAGCTCGGCATCGGCCTGGCCCTGATGCACGATCTCGGTGCCCCGGTTAAGACGCCTGTGCTGCACTTTCATGCTCTGGATGAAGGTAATTTCCTCGCTGGTCTTGGATTTGAACGCTGATCGGGCGCGCAAGGGGCACGCCTCGCAGGACACACCGGCAAGCGATCTGTTGCGATCAGATGACAGCACGACATTGCTCACCTTCGCCTCCTGCGATCAGGTCTGACACGTGGTTGAAAGGCTCATGACCTTCATTGCGAGATGCTTGCCAACAAAGCAATGCGTGATGGTCAGGGAACGAAACGCCATTTCAGGATGAAGCCGGCTTCGACAGGCAACACCATAGCGCCGATCTGCAGGGCAAGACCCGCCATGATTTTTGGGGGCGGCGTGTTGGCAACCAAGGTTCCGTCCGTCGTGACTGACATGTCGATGTAACCTGTTGAATCATCGCTGATCGTCACCCGGACAGTCTGGGCGTTTTCAGCCGAGAGGCCCGATGCCACCGCCTCCACGAGGGCAAGGCCAATCGGAATGGTCCGGTCGACAATCAGCCCGGCCTCGGCCTTGATCTGAATGTCGACCCACTGGTTCTTGCGTTTGAGCGAACTCGCAAGACTGTCCAGAATCTCCTGGGTGAAGGCGCTCAGAGGAACAGGACGCATGGCGCCCTCAAGCAGTGCGAGACGATAGGCGGTCGAGAGCACCTGGACCTTGGCTTCTGTCTCGATCAGATGGCGATCACTGTTGCGCTTGTGCAGCCGTCGCGAGAGCGCCAGATAGCTCTGGATCACCTGGAGACTGTTCTTCACGCGGTGATGAAGCTCCCGCATGAGATACTGATTGGCCTCAAAGGACGCCCGCAGGGCTGTCTCGCGGTTGTCAGCATCAGACACCATGTCGTTGAACGAGGCTGCAAGCACTTTCACATCGGACGGCATCGCATCGGCAAGCAAGACTTGCTCCGTCCGTCCTTCGCGCCGCGCACGGGCTGCCTGCGAGATGACCTTGAGCCAGCGCAGCACATTGCCTTCGATGGCCCAGACATAGGCGGCGAACAAGACGCACAGCATCAGCAATGGTGTGAGGCACAGGACCAAAAACTGCCTGAAGGCGGCATTGGCCGCCATATTGTCAAACCGTGCCAGCACATAAAGGTCCGGCTCGGCAACAATCTGGCTCACATAGATGTAGGACTGGCCCGAGGGCGCAGGAAGCTGCGACCTCGTGATCGACGTCGCGATGTCTTCACGGAGGGGCAACCAGCTTTTGTCGGCCTCATCAATCCCGCGTGAGATGATGACATTGCCACCGCGATTGACGAGCGCGACGATGCCGCCATTCTCGAAATTGCCGACATCAAAAACCAGATCAAGCATGGCAGGATCAACCACCAACAACGCTTCATCATTGACAGTCGGCCCTTGCGTGAATTTCACGTAAACAAGCAGATGTTTATGAGGGCCGACCGTCACCACGTCGTATCTTGTCGGTCCCAGTTCAGCCCCGCCCCAGATGCTGACTGTCTGCTTTTTCGATTGTTCCAGTAGCAGGGACGACATGACATTATCGCTCAGATGCGGAAATCCGCTGGCGGAACACGTTAGGCCATTGGCAGACCTGACAAGGAGTGCCTGGATGCCGACTGTGCCGACGCGTGCATTTTCCGCGCGGCGTGAACAGCTGACGCTGTCAGTCTCGGAAGCGTCAAGATGCAGGGCTCCGCTTGTCGCCACCAGCGTGCGCTGGATTCCGCGGAACCAGACCCTCACCCTCACGGCATAGTTGGACGCGACCTCGATTTGCGAAACTTCGATGCTGCTGTTGACAGAACGGTACGTCGTGGTGGCCAAAATGATGCTGATCATGGCAATCGGCACCAGAATGAGCACGATCACAGCAAGCAATCGGCCACGGACGCTTTCGAAGCGGGAGAAAAGCATGTCGGGAAAAACCGGTTACGCGTTGCTTGCCTGCACCACGGCGAAGGAAGCACTGTCTGGCCCCAGGTCAGAAGGGCCCTTGATGTCCAGCAATTCAGCAAGCTTGTTGCGGGCACGGTTGATGCGGCTCTTGATCGTGCCGACGGCAACGTTGCAGATCACGGCAGCTTCCTCATAGGACAAGCCCGTCGCGCCAACCATGATCAGGACTTCGCGCTGCTCTTCAGGCAGCTTGGCCAATGCGATGCGGAAATCCGCCAGATCGATGGCGCTTTCCTGATTGCCCTGGACGGCCACTTTCGACGAATAGATGCCGTCAGTGTCCTGAACCTCGCGCCCCCTGCGCCGATACATCGAATAGTAGGTGTTGCGCAGGATGGTGAACAGCCACGCCCTGAGATTTGTGCCTTCCGCGAATTTCTCGGAATGGCCCCAGGCTTTCAAGAGCGTATCCTGCACTAGATCATCGGCGGTCTGCATCGAACCTGACAGGGAGGCCGCGAAGGCACGCAGGTTGGGAATTTCCTTGATGAGGTTCTCCCGGAAGGAGGAGGATGGCGTCTCGTTCATCGCCCGCCTCCCTTTGCATCGCCTGCCTCCTTCGCTTCCAGTTGCGCAAGCAGCGCAAGGAAGCGGTCCGGGATCGGCGCGCTGACGAGATCGTCATAGTGAGACTGCAAGGCACGCCCGAGCAGGCCCTTTATCCGCGCATCGAGATCGGGCAGATCTGTGTTCGGTTCATTCACGGAGTGGTTCACCGCAGTCCCGTCAGAGTTGCTTTGCTGCATGGAAATGGCCTGCGCATGAGAGTTGACATGACGAGCGCACACAAGACGCGCATCCAAAACTTAACGCGACAGAGTCGTATTGGTTCCGCACATCTGAAAAAATAAATTTCTTGTCAAACCCACCCGATTGGCAATGCTTGCAATTGCCAGAACATAGGGTGTTTCATGTCGATTGCACGAGAAATTTCATCGTATTTACCATATCTTAGGCGCTTTTCACGTGCCTTGAGCGGCTCGCAGTCAAGCGGTGATGCCTATGTGCTCGCAACCCTTGAGGCGCTGATTGCCGACACAACGGTGTTCGACAAGAGACTGCCTCCGCGCATCGCCATCTACCGGCTGTTCCTGTCGATGTGGACATCGACGAATCCGGATCAGGCGTTTCGCGGCGGTGAAATCATCCATTCTGCTGTTGACGCCAATCTCGAAGCACTCACACCGCTTTCGCGCCAGGCATTCCTGCTTCACACCGTCGAGGGGTTCAGCCTTGATGATGTGGCGCTGATCCTGAACAAGCCTCTTGCAGAGGCTTCAGCGCTTGTCGATCAGGCCGGGCGCGAGATTGCCGAGCAGGTCGCCACCAGCGTCCTGATCATTGAGGACGAACCGATCATTGCGCTCGACATCGAAGCGATGGTGCAGGAACTCGGTCACGAGGTCATCGGGATTGCCCGCACCCACAAGGAAGCGGTTGCTGCGGTCAAGGCGCGGCGTCCCGGCCTTGTTCTGGCAGACATCCAGTTGGCCGATGGCAGCTCCGGGCTCGAAGCCGTCAACGAAATCCTGATGGACATCGATGTGCCGGTGATTTTCATCACGGCATATCCCGAGCGCCTGTTGACTGGAGACAAGCCCGAACCTGCCTTCCTGATTACCAAGCCTTTCCAGCCTGAAGCCGTCAAGGCAGCCATCAGTCAGGCGCTGTTCTTTGACCGTCGTGCCGGGCGCAAGGTTGCGTGACCATAAGTCTTCGGCATAGCAGCAAGACACATTGGCAAGACATGGAAAACCCGGTGGGACACACCGGGTTTTTTGTTGCCATGAATGATGAAACGGCCCGTCTCACCACCCGAAAAAATACATCGGTCCAAGAATGGGCCATGGAAACGAACGGGCCATGGAACGCCCAAATGACGCAACCCGACCCAGAGCATGGGAAACTCTCGTATACGGGAGGATCAGATGCCGCGGCGCCTGTAGCCCATGATCGCCGAAATCACGAAGGCTATCAGTGCAACGACGAAAACGATCTGCGCAGCCGACATGGCGGTGCCGGCAATGCCGCCAAAACCAAGCGCGGCTGCAATGAGCGCGACGAGAAGAAATGTGATGGCCCAGCCAAACATGGCGAACTCCTTTGTGTTGGAAGATGGTGACTTATGGAACACCCGGCTGGGCAATTGGTTCCATGGCCACGAGGGCTGTTGCAAACGGCGGCAGCTCGCCGGGCAACGATTGGCAAGTCACAATCGTAGGGTGGCACTGGAACCTTGAGGCCCTCCTCACGTTGATCCTCCGACATCACAATGGAGGATCCCTTGCTCTATCTTTTTGTCATCGCCGGTCTTGTTGCCGCCATCAGCGTTCTTGTCATGTCAGGGGCGATTGCGGCCGCCACGCCTCTCATCGCCGAATTCGCAGCTGTGATGTTCGCCATCAGCGCGGGCATCTCGACACTTGCTGTCTCAGCCCTCGAAGGCTGATCCACTCAACCACGGAGACATGCCATGTCCAGAAAAATGTCCGGAAAAGCCGATACGCAATCCGAAGCAGCCTCTCGGCAGCCCGAAGCGCTTGCCACTTTCGCAGCCGCTTCGCGGAGCACTGCCAAGATTTCGCCCAATGGCGGCCTTGAGATCACGAACGAGACGGCTCCGATTTCGAATGACCTGGCCGCACAACATGACGCAGCAACAAAGGTTCTGCGCGAAGGCGTGCTGAAAACAGACGAGGGCGCGATGGAGGCAGTCGATGCGCTGCCGGACCGCACGAGATCACATCGCAAGACCTGACCTGATGACTGGCTCGCCGTCGCCATTCCGGCCGACGCCGTACGACATATGCCCACACCTCTCCGACACGAAAGCTGTCCACATGCGCTTCATGACCTGTCTCCTGTTCTCGTTGAGCACGGCCTTCATCTCTCCTGCAGTTGCGCAGACCACTCCGCTGCCGCCTCAACGTCAGTCAGGTGTACCCAGCAGCCCCGAACTGGCCGCCTGCAAGTCAACTGCGCTTCTGGCACTCAGCGAGCGTGATGCGACAATCAAGGACATCTACTTTGATGAGGACGCCATCACCATGGCGGATGCGAACACGAAGGTCGAAGATACCGTCATCAAGCACATCCTCATGGGCGAGGCCTATCTGCAGACCGACAAGCAGGACAAGCCGCGCCGGTTCCTGTGCCTGATCGGCGACAAGGGAAAAGTGCTGCTGACTTTCTTCACGGCGCGTTGATCAGGAGAAAACCGTTGGCATCTTCGAACCCTCATCCAGCCCCGCCCGATCACAATGAGCCTGAAATCAGGATCACGGCCCAGAAAGCCCGTCAGGGCAGGCTGGGGAAGCAGACGCTGATCATTCTCGTTGCCAGTCTTGCCCTGGCCATCCTCGCAGGGCTGGTCCTCGGCTTCATACCAACCGGCAGGCTGTCGCCCGCTTGATGTCTCGCGCATCAGGCGCTTGGGCTGACTTTCAGTGATGCAGAATATCCGCACGGTATTTCCGCGCCCTATTCTGTGATGAAAGATCTACTGGTGCGGCCGACCGGGCCTTGGCCTGTAAGCCGGCAATGTCCAGCCAAAGACAAGCGCGCCACTGCGGATCGCAAAGGCAATGATGAACCCGCCTGCAGCGGCGAACACCGGATCAAGACCTGCAGCTCTCCCGACCACATAGGCCAGCGCACCTGCAATGGCGGCAGAGATATAGATCTCCTTGTGCATCAGGACGGATGGCTCGCCGGTGATCACATCTCGCAGGATGCCTCCGAAGGCGCTCGTGACCATACCCATGACGACTGCGACAACCGGCGATCCTGTGATTTCCAGGCCCTTGTGAGCACCAAAGACCCCGTAGGCAGCCAGAGCCAGGGCATCAAGCCAGAGCAGCAGGCGATAGCGCGGTTCCAGAAGATGGGCGGTGAAGAAGGTGATGATCCCCGTCGCCACACAGACAACAATGATGCCATGCTGCTCGACCCAGAACACCGGAACCCCGAGGATCAGATCGCGCGCGGTGCCGCCGCCGATGCCGGTGATGGTGGCAAGGAAGAGGAAGCCGACGATGTCGAGTTCCTTCCGCGATGCCGAGAGGGCACCGGTCGCGGCAAAGAGCGCCACGCCCAGATAGTCGAAGAACAGGCTGAGACTCATGGATTGTCTTCTTCAGTCAGTTGTCATCAGGGCGTGGCGTTCGTCATCGGGCCGACCAGTCGCGCATTCTGTAGCGCTTTCTGTCCTGGAATGTTGGCTCATGCCGAGCGCCCTGCAAGAAAAATCGGCAATCAGCCGTTCTTGGCCGCTGCTTGAACCGCTGCTTGGACCGCTGTTTGGGCCGCAGCGTGCTTGCGCCACCCGATGCTCTGCCGGTTGAGCGCTTCAAGTGTTTCAGATGCATGCGCCACGCCTTCCGCTACGGTGATCGCGGCAGCGAGTTGCTCACTGGTCAGGTGCCGGATGGCCGGTCTCCTGACGATCAGGTGCCAAGGCGCACCGAGTGCGGTATCGAGGCACACGCGCATGAAGCAGTGATCCAGCGAAATCGGCCAGCTGCACGTCTCCGACATGCCCGGAAGAATCTCGCGCACAAGGGTGTTCCATCGGGCGACGAGGGCGGCACGAGGGCCGGGATCTGCCGGTCCAAACGGCAAAAGGGTCTGGTCGTTTGACACGTCGGTGGCTTTTTGTTGTGAGTACGTCCTTATCCCGCATCCAGACCGTCAAACGCAACTGTGCCGGTTGCGATCATGCGCGGTTACACCTCCTTTCAAAGGGCATGGCACCGGGCTAAATCACATTCGACATGAACGAGCAGCCAAGCGCCAATCACACCGAACGTCTGACACGGCTTGTCGGCGGTGCCCTCTCGCCCCCGCCGGGGCGTGGCCGCATTGTGCTGGCACTGGCGATGGGTGCGGCCTGCCATGGCATTTTTGCGTTGGCGGGGGCCGCGATGGTTGCGGCTATGTTTTTTGGGTTGAGCGAAAGCTTCGGAACTGTGCCATGGCCATGGGCTCTGCTGGCCAATGCCCTGCTTCTCCTGCAATTTCCGCTTGGCCACTCGCTGCTGCTGACCGCGAAGGGCCGTGCGGTGCTGGCCAGGCTGGTGCCCGGCCACCATGGCCGCACCTTGTCGACAACGACCTATGCCATCATCGCTTCACTGCAGCTTCTTGCCCTGTTTGCGCTGTGGACGCCATCGGGCGTTGTCTGGTGGCGGGCCGAGGGCTGGGTGTTCTGGGCGGTTTGCGCCGCCTACGCTTGCGCCTGGTTGCTGCTCATCAAGGCCAGCTTCGATGCGGGACCTGAAGTGCAGTCTGGCAGCCTCGGCTGGCTGTCGCTGATGCAGAACATCCGCCCGGTTTTTCCGGACATGCCGCAGACCGGGCTGTTTCGCTTGATCCGCCAGCCGATCTATGTGGCTTTCGCGCTGACGCTCTGGACCGTGCCGGTCTGGACGCCGGACCAACTGGCGCTGGCTGTCGGCTACACGGCCTATTGCCTGCTCGCGCCGGTTCTGAAGGAACGGCGCTTCAGCGCCATCTATGGCGAGCGCTTCGCCGCTTATCAAAGGGATGTTCCCTACGCGTGGCCACGGTTTCGGAAAACCACAGATGGCAAGTGAATAAGATGGCAGATGAATAAGATGGCAGATGAGTAAGATGGCAAATGAGTCAGATGACACGTGAACCCCGGCGCAATAACCTTGCGATTTATGACGACCTCGCAGCTCGCTGGTGGTCTGACGATGTGCGCTGGGTGCGAACGCTCAAGAACATGGTGCCGGGACGGTTGCGCTACTTTGACCGGTTCATGAACTGGCAGGGCGCAAAAGTCCTCGATCTCGGTTGCGCTGGAGGCTTCATGGCCGAGGCCATGGTGGATCGCGGCGCGATTGTCACCGGCATCGACCCGGCCAGCGAGGCGATCGCCGCCGCCAAGGCACATGCCGCCGCCCATGGCCGATCGATCCGCTACGATGTGGGCGTGGGCGAAGCGCTGCCATATGAAGATGGTACTTTCGATGCGGTGGTCTGCGTCGATGTGCTGGAGCATGTCGCCGATCTGGGCGGGGTGCTGTCGGAAGCCGCCCGCGTGCTGCGCCCCGGCGGTCTGTTCCTGTTCGACACGATCAACCGCAATCCGTTGGCGACCTTCATGACCATTACCATGGCCGAGAATATGCTCAGGCTGTTGCCGAAAGGCACGCACGATCCAGCGATGTTCATCAAGCCTGCGCAGTTGCGGTCAGCGCTGATCACGGCTGGTTTCCTGCCCGGCGCCATCACCGGGCTCGGGCCCCGTGGGCTGGATAGGCGAGGTGATTTCACGTTCGGGCAGCTGCCTGTCACTGGCATCATCTACATGGGCAGCGCGCAAAAAAACGACACAAGGCTGACGCAACCATGATCGAGATCGCTGCACTTCTGGCCACCGCCCTGCTGTTTGGCGGCATGACACTCTATTCGTTCGGTTTTGCGCCCTTGGTGTTTTCCGCACTTCCTGCCGATGTGGCGGGCAAGCTGCTGCGTCAGGCATTCCCGCACTATTATCTGTTCGTGCTGGCCACGGCGGCGCTGGCTGGCCTTGCGCTCTGGCCACGCGACACACTGTCGTCAGGGCTGATGTCGGCCACCGCGCTGATCGCCATCGTCGCCCGCCAGATTTTGATGCCAGCCATCAACAGCGCGAGAGACACAGGCGCAAAACGCCGGTTCAATGGGCTTCACGGCCTGTCCGTTGCGCTCAACCTGGTTCAGTTGGCGGCGGTTATCGCTGTTCTTATCCGGCTGGCATAAACCAGTCTGTCGGCCAAGTCTCACTGTCATGACCTGCTTTGCAACACTTACTGGGTTTGCACATCAAACATCACTTCGTTGCGCCTCAGCGGCCCCGGTGTGAACGGGTCGTTGTAATAGGCATAGGTCGGCACACCTATGACCATGATGTTCCGGGCAGCCAGCCATTCACCCAATGTCTTTTCATTCAGCGCTATCGACGCGTCGGTGGCGACCCCTGAAAACCGGATCGCAGCGCGGCGGGTAGCTGGCACCTGCAACAAACGGACATCCTCGCCGCCCGCCTTGGGCAAGGTTTCCAGCGTGTATTTCGCAGGCATCACAAACCGCACGAGCCATGTCTGATCGCCTGCAGCCGATGGTGTCTGGGTGACAGGTGCCGTCATCGCGATCACATCGCGCGCCTGTGTGACGGGCGCTGTCATGCTGATGCTGTCGCCGCTGCGGTTCTTGGCAAAGATGTAGCCGGCCAGCGGCGAAAACCCAGCACGCACAGCACTGTTCCTGTCGCCCCGCCGGGTCACCTCAGCGACGATGAGTGCCGGA
This sequence comes from Allobosea sp., assembly GCA_031375605.1. Taxonomy (GTDB): domain Bacteria; phylum Pseudomonadota; class Alphaproteobacteria; order Rhizobiales; family Beijerinckiaceae; genus Allobosea. Next base: position 12,438 of record JANMIB010000056.1, read on the forward strand.
TAATCGCGGACCTCGATGGCACCGTCCTGTGTGACACTGACATAGCTCGGCTGTTCGACATTGCCCACGACATACACCCAGGCTCCGATAGCGGCAGTAGCCAACGCGGCGACGACGCCTATCCCGATCAACATGACTTTTCGACCTGATTTCATCTCGCCACCTTAAAACAGGCGATGCCGCATGCCGAGTCAGATGATGATTTCAAGCGGCCTGACTGCGCCTTTCAGTGTCGCAGGAGGAGGGCAACCATTGTGGTTTGTTGGAGGTCAAACTATATCACGATCATGGCGATAGCACTGGTCAACGCACATCGCGTTGCCGCCCTTGTCGCCACAGCCACCCGTTCAGCCCTCAGCCAGTCCGCATCCGTGCGGCCCTGTGTGTGCGCGGAAATGTGCGCTTTTTCTCAAACCGATTGGAACTTCTGACATGACAACGACACTTCACGACATCGTCGATACCGCCGTCGCAGCCGGCTCCTTCAAGACACTGGTTGCAGCCGTGACAGCGGCGGAATTGGGCGCGACCTTGAAGGGCGCAGGCCCATTCACCGTGTTCGCACCATCCGATGATGCCTTCGCCAAGCTGCCAGCCGGCACTGTCGAAGAGCTCGTCAAGCCCGAGAACAAGGCCAAGCTCACCGCAATCCTCACCTACCACGTGATGGCAGGCAAGGTGATGGCCTCCGACGTGACCGGCCAGAAGGTCGAGCCAGCAACCGTCAACGGTCAGGCGCTCCATGTCGACGGCACCTCCGGCGTCACCGTGAACGGTGCCAAGGTCGTGACAGCGGACATCGCCTGCACCAACGGCGTGATCCACGTGATCGACACCGTCCTGATGCCCAAGGCCTGAGCTTCCGTTACACGATCAAGCCATGCCCGGAGTTCACTCCGGGCATGGTCACCGCTGCATCCAGCCCCATGCCTTGACGTGCGACATCAATGGGGATGGCGGTTGTGCCGCGCCCCTGAGATGCTGGCCCATGCCCCAGACCTCACAACGCTTGCCGCCAGAAGCCTTCGCCAAAATCGACCCGTCGAACGATGATATGTTCTATGCGGCGGCGCGTCTCGTCACGCATATTGACCGCTTCGCCATCGAGGCGCTTACGCGATTTTACGAGAAGGTGTTGCCGCAAGACGGCAGGCTCCTCGATCTCATGTCGAGCTGGGTCAGCCATCTTCCGTCATCATTCAACGGCGAGGTCGTCGGCCACGGCATGAATGTCGCCGAGCTGGACGCAAATCCACGCTTGACGCGTTTTTTCGTGCAGAACCTGAACGACAACCCTGTGCTGCCCATCCCGGATGGCTCGCTTGACGCGGCTTTGTGCTGCGCCGGAGTGCAGTATCTTGCGCGCCCCGATGAGGTCTTCGATGAGGTTGCACGCGTATTGCGGCCAGGCGCACCCTTCATCGTCAGCTTCTCCAACCGCTGCTTCCCGACCAAGGCCGTGGCGGTCTGGCGCGCGCTCGATGCAAAAGGCCACGCCGATCTTGTCGCGCTTTACCTTGGCAATGCGGGATTTGAGAGTATCGAGCGGCATGTGCTGCGTGATGGCATCTTCAGCGATCCACTGACGGCAATCGTGGGCCATCGCTAGCCGTGGACGCTTAACAGCGTTTCAACAACGCGCACATATCGAGAGCAAAACCCAGCTGAGAACTCCTCTCGCTATTCTCTTGGCACTTGGCTTACTGACCGTTCACATATGGATGGCGCGCTTCTCCACGGCCATTGCAGCTTCCTTGACCGCCTCGGACAGTGTCGGGTGTGCATGGCAGGTGCGGGCCAGATCTTCGGATGATCCGCCAAACTCCATCAGCACCGCACATTCATGGATCAGGTCGCCAGCGTTCGGGCCGATGATGTGAACGCCCAGGACACGATCAGTTGCAGCGTCGGCCAGCACCTTCACGAAGCCATCCATGCTGCGCATGGCGCGGGCTCGGCCATTGGCGGTGAACGGGAACTTGCCTGACTTGTAGGCGATGCCTGCCGCCTTCAGCTCTTCCTCGGTATGGCCCACTGAAGCGACTTCCGGCATCGTGTAAACCACACCCGGAATGACGTCGTAATTGACATGGCCAGCTTTCCCGGCAAGGATTTCTGCCACCGCAACGCCTTCATCCTCAGCCTTGTGAGCCAGCATAGGGCCTTTGACGACATCGCCGATGGCGTAGATGCCTGGCAGATTGGTCTCGTAATGGTGGCCGATGGTGACACGCCCACGCTCCATGGCAACGCCCGCCGCCTCAAGGCCAAGCCCGTCCGTGTTGGGGCGGCGACCGACCGCGACCAGAACCACGTCCGCCTCCATCACCGTGGCATCGCCCCCGCCTGAAGGCTCAACCGTGACCTTGGCACCTGACTTGCCCGCTTCAACTTTCGTGACTTTCGATGACAGGTGAAACGCCATGCCCTGCTTTTCCAGAATACGCTGGAAGGATTTGGCAACCTCCGTGTCCATGCCCGGAAGGATGCGGTCGAGATATTCGACCACGATGACCTGAGAGCCCAGCCTGCCCCAGACCGAGCCAAGCTCTAGCCCGATCACGCCAGCACCGATGATCAGGAGCTTGCCCGGCACCTTGCCAAGCTCAAGTGCACCAGTGGATGTCACCACTGTCTTTTCATCGATTGAGATACCTGGCAGGTTTGCGGGTTCCGAGCCTGTGGCGATGACGATGTTCTTCGCGTCCAGCACCTGCACGGTGCCATCGTCAGCAGTGACCTGAACCTTTCCGGTGCCAAGGATCAGCCCCAGCCCGTGAAAGGCATCGACCTTGTTCTTCTTGAGCAGAAAGGCCACGCCGCTGACATTGGCGTCCACCGTCTCCTGCTTGTGCTTCATCATGACCTTGAGATCGAGCTTGGGCTTGGACACCTGGATTCCCAGCGCCTCGAAGCCATGCCCCGCCTCCTCGAACATTTCCGAGGCGTGCAGCATAGCCTTTGAGGGAATGCAGCCGATGTTGAGGCACGTGCCGCCATGGGTCTTACGTTTTTCGACCACAGCCACCTTCAGGCCAAGCTGTGCAGCGCGGATGGCGCAGACATAGCCGCCGGGGCCGGTGCCGATGACGATGAGATCGTAGGACATGGAGGAACTCGCGAAAGGTTGGATCGGGTTGGCTCAACAACAATCATCAGGTGGCGGCAATTGCAAGGAAGACAGGTGCGGCATGGCGGTTCAGCGCGCCAGAAGCAGGCGTCGCCCGTGTCGCAGCAATGGCTGCTCCACCAGCATGTGCAGCGCCAGTGCCGCCACCACGGCAGCGCACACGGTCAGCAGATAAGCGACGAGCGGACTGGTGTGCGGCACAGCGCCCACCACGACCAGAACCTTCACCACGATGGATGCCACGGCAAGATGGCAGATGTAGAGCGCATAAGACGCAGCGCCGAGCCGCCCTAGCAGCCTGTCCGCCAACGGC
>JANMIB010000057.1:0-3396 GCA_031375605.1 Allobosea sp.
CTCTGCGCTTCATGTGTGCTCCTCCAAGAGCAGGTTGCAAAAGTCGTCCGATAAACAAGAATGGCCTATTCAGCCGGGGAATACCAGTTTGGGCAGCCACATCACCAGACCGGGAAAAACGGTGACGATGGCGACGGCCACAATCAGCAGGAAGAAGAAAGGCAAGGCCGCGAGCGCGACGAAGTTCGAGTCCTTGCCGGACATCGTCTGCAGCACGAAGAGGTTGAAGCCGACAGGCGGCGAAATCTCCGCCATTTCCACGACAAGCACCATGAAAATGCCGAACCAGATCAGATCAAACCCGGCCTTCTCGATCATCGGCAAGACCACGGCGGTGGTCAGGACAATCATCGAAATGCCATCCAGTGCCGTACCCAGAATGATATACATGATGGTGAGCACAGCGATCAGCGCATAGGGGTTCAGGTTCAGGCCATCGACCCAGCCAGCCAGGGCATTCGGAATACCGGTATAGCCCATGGATTGTTTCATGAAGGCTGCACCTGCCAGGATCAGCATGATCATGCAGGTGACCTTCACCGTGCCCATCACGCTCTGCCAGAAGCTGTGCCGCGTGAGAAAACCTTGCCATGCGGCGATGGCGAACGAACCGACCACACCCCAGGCGGCACATTCGGTGGCGGTGGCCCAGCCTGCACCCAGCGCAACAAACACCAGCAGGATCAGCAGCGACACCGGGATCAGATTGCGCGATGCGCTCAGCTTTTCACGGAAGGTCGTTTTGGGTTCAGGCGGCGGCGAGCGCTCGGGGTGGAGCATGTGCCAGCCCGCGATGTAGCCGCTGTAAAGGAACATCACCAATGCGCCGGGGATGAAGCCCGCCAGGAACACCTGAATGATCGAGACGTTGGCGGCAACCGCATAGATCACCATGGTGATGGAAGGCGGGATGAGGATGCCAAGTGTTCCGGCACCCGCCAGCGAACCCAGCGCAAGTTTCTCGTCATATCCACGCCGCTTCAGTTCAGGCAGCGCGATCTTGGCAACTGTCGCGGTGGTCGCCGCAGACGAGCCGGACACCGAGCCAAACAGCCCGGATGCCAGGACGTTGACGTGCATCAAACGGCCGGGAATCCGGTTGAGCCAGGGGGCCAGACCCTTGAACATCTCTTCGGACAGCTTGGTGCGGAACAGGATTTCGCCCATCCAGATGAACAGCGGCAGGGCTGCCAGTTCCCAGGAGGCAGAGTTGCCCCAGATCGTTGTGGCAAGCACAGAACCGGCGGGAATGTTGCCGGCGACGAATTGCATCCCGACAAAGCCTGTTGCCAAGAGGGCAATGGCGATCCAGACGCCGCCCAGCAGCAGGATCAGCAAGAAAACCAGCAGAAGTGCAGATATTGACACAAGATCCATGATCACACCGCGCTCTGCATGGCCTGCTCGATCACCTCTTCGGCGGTCGTCGGCTTGGGTTTCTCATAGCGCGGTGTGTTGCCGCGCAGGACATGGACCAGTTCGTCCACAAGGGCGATGGTCAGCAGCACCAATCCGCCACAATAGGCCAACTGCGGTACCCACAGCGGAACCGGAACAACTCCCGTTGCGCGGTCATTCAAGATCCAGGAAAACCGGGTGAATGTGACCGCATGCCAGGCAAAGAAACCGACGAAGCCGATGGCGATGACGAGGCAGACGATCTCGGCGATCTGTTTCCTGCGGCCCTGCAGCTGGTCGATCAGCAGACCAACGCGGATCATGTCGCCGGACTTGAAGGTGTAGGCGAGGCCCAAAAAGGACATGGCCGCCATCGACCATGCGGCGAAGTCATCACCTGAAGGGATGTTGATGCCGAGCGGCCTGCCCAGTGACATCACCATCATCAGCACAAGGATAATGACCAGGAAAACTCCGGCCAGCATGCCCGCACCCAGATACAGAGCGTCCAGTCCCTTGCGCAGCATGCAGCTCCCCTTCGCGCCACCCAAGAGGCGCAGACTTGATCGCTCCAGGGGTCTTTTCATGCCCTGATTACGACCATCCAGATGCGATTGTTGCGCAATCGGACCACAATCAGCAAGTTATCAATCAATTATATCTTGTCAACAATTTATCGATGATATATTTCTGAATTCAATCTGACGACATTCGGGAGACATCGGACATGACCGCACGCTGGGATTTCTGGATTGATCGTGGCGGCACCTTCACTGATGTCATCGGGCGTGATCCGTCTGGCAAGCTCCATGCCAGAAAGGTGCTGTCCGAAAATCAGGAAGCCTACACGGATGCTGCCGTTCACGGCATCCGCACGCTGCTGGGGCTGAAAGCGCGCGATCCCATCCCTTCCGGTCTTGTCGGCGAGGTCCGCATGGGGACGACCGTGGCCACCAACGCGCTGCTGGAGCGCAAGGGCGAGCCGACGCTGCTGGTGATCACCAAGGGTTTCCGTGACGCGCTGCGCATCGGCTACCAGGCACGGCCCAAGATCTTCGCCAAGAAGATCATCAAACCGGACCAGCTTTATGACCAGGTCATCGAGGTTGGCGAGCGTATTCTGAGCGATGGCATCGTCGAGCAAGTGCCGGACCTTGGACGCGTGCGGGATGATCTTCAGTCCGGCTTCGAGAATGGCTACCGTGCCGTTGCCATCGCCTTCATGCACGCCTTCCGTTTTCCCGCGCACGAAGCGCAAGTGGCGAAAATCGCCCGCGACATCGGCTTTCCGCAGGTCTCGGTCAGCCACGAGGTTTCGCCCCTGATCAAGCTGGTCGGGCGCGGCGACACCACCGTGGTCGACGCCTACCTCTCGCCGATCCTCAGCCGCTATGTGGCGCAGGTGGCACGCGAACTTGATGTTGAGCGCTCCGGTGCCCGCCTGATGTTCATGATGTCATCGGGCGGCCTCACCGCCGCCAATCTGTTCCAGGGCAAGGATGCCATCCTGTCCGGCCCGGCTGGCGGTGTGGTCGGTCTTGCCGAAACCGGCAAGTCCGCAGGCTTTGGCGAGGTCATCGGCTTTGACATGGGCGGCACCTCGACCGATGTGGCCCATTATGACGGAGCCTATGAGCGCTCCTTCGAGACGGAGGTGGCCGGTGTCCGCATCCGCGCGCCGATGATGCTGATCCACACGGTGGCGGCGGGCGGCGGCTCGATCCTGCATTTCGATGGCGCGCGCTTCCGTGTCGGGCCTGACAGCGCTGGTGCAAACCCCGGCCCGGCCTGCTATCGGCGCGGCGGCCCGCTGGCTGTGACCGATGCCAACGTCATGGTCGGCAAGCTGATCCCGGCGTATTTTCCGCCGATTTTCGGGCCAAAGCAGGCTGATCCGCTGGATGCCGCCGTGGTCAAGGCCAAGTTTGCCGACATGGCCGCCAAGGTCGGTGATGGCCGCGCAGCCGAGGACGTGGCCGATGGCTTCATCCAGATCGC
>JANMIB010000355.1:0-1655 GCA_031375605.1 Allobosea sp.
GGCACGCAACTGCTGATCGTGTCGGTCGGAATGGCCACCAACCAGTTTCTCTATCCGAAGCTCAACTATGATCCGCTGGCGGATTTCAAGCCGGTAAGCCTCTTGGCGCTGGTGCCGAACCTGCTGGTGGTTGGCAACCATGTGCAGGCCTCGAACGTGGCGGAGCTGATTGCCTTTGCCAAGGCAAACCCCGGCAAGCTGACCTTCGGCTCGTCCGGCGTCGGCACATCGGTGCACCTGTCAGGCGAACTGTTCAAGAAGCTGACCGGCACTGACATGGTCCACCTGCCTTATCGCGGCACGGCGCAGGCCACGCAGGATCTGATCGGTGGACGCATAGACCTGATCTTCGACAACATCACCCAGGCGGTCGGCCATGTGCGCGGCGGTTCGATCAAGGCACTTGGAATCACGACGGCAAAACGCTCGCCCTCCGCGCCCGAGTTTGCGCCGGTGGCGGACACCGTGCCGGGCTTCGACGTGTCATCTTGGTTCGCGATCTTTGCGCCCAAGGGCACGCCGGACGATGTCGTAGCAAAGATCAACGCCGACACCGTGCGGATCATGGCCGATGCTCAGGTCAAGGAGCGGATGGCGACGCTGGGTGCCGAGGTCGTGGCCTCGAGCCAGGCCCAGCTTGGCAGCTTCCTCAGGTCCGAGATGGACAAGTGGGGCAAGCTCATCACCGAGGCCGGCATCAAGGCCGGGTGACTTTTGATCGCTGGGCAATCGCTTCACATCAACATGGGGCAGACGATCAACCGTGATGGCCTTCTCCCCTTGCGGGAGAAGGTGGGCAACGCCCGGAAGAGGGAGTTGTATGGCCCACCGGCACGATCTCATGACCCCTCTTCCGCCCTCCGGTCACCTTCTCCCGCAAGGGGAGAAGGCATAGCTGCCGGTCATCGTGCAAAATCTTGCCCCGACATGATGGCCCTGCCTGTGGTCGGCAGGCAGGTGCTCTTCAGTGAGCCCGCGCGATGCAGAAATCGACCGTCGCGTGCATCGCTGATTTCATCTCGCTGTCAGGAAACAGCGCCAGTGCATCATGCGCCATCGCGCCATAATGGCGGGCTCGTTCGATGGTGTCGTCGAGCGCCCGGTGTTTTTTCATGATGGCGATGGCCTGCTCGAGATCGCCGTCACGCACCTCGCCCTCGGCCAGGGTGCGCTGCCAGAAAGCGCGCTCCTGCACGGTGCCGCGCCTGAATGACAGCACGACAGGCAAGGTGATCTTGCCTTCGCGGAAATCGTCACCGACATTCTTGCCGAGCTTGGCCGCCACACCCCCGTAATCCAGCGCATCATCGACAAGCTGGAAGGCGATGCCGAGATTGAGACCGAAGCCACGGCAGGCGGCATGCTCTGCCTTGGGCCGGTCTGCGATCACCGGTCCGACTTCGCAGGCAGCGGCAAACAGCTCTGCCGTCTTGCCCCTGATCACCGCCAGATACTCGTCCTCGGTTGTTTCGGTGTTCTTTGCGGCGGCAAGCTGCATCACCTCGCCCTCGGCGATCACGGCTGCTGCGGTCGAGAGAATATCGAGCGCCCTCAGCGAGCCAACCTCGACCATCATCCTGAAAGCCTGGCCCAGCAGGAAATCCCCGACCAGCACGCTGGCCTCGTTGCCCCAGAGCATGCGCGCTGCAGCCTTG
>JANMIB010000132.1:0-3069 GCA_031375605.1 Allobosea sp.
ATATTGACGAGGCGATGCCCGGCGATGACCAGCGGCGCGTCATGCAGGACGGCAGCCACACGGCCCGCAACCATCAGCGCCGCGCCGGTTTCGCTGCCTTTGCCGGCCCAGACCACAAGATCGATAGTCTGGGCACAGCCAAGATCGGTACCTGTGGACCAGTCTCTCGCATCGACATCGCCATGGACCACATGGATGCCCGTGGCCCCGCGCGGTGGCTCGTCATGGATGCGGGCACCTCCCAGGAGGGCGAGAAGGCCCGCATCGGCAACAAGCCTGGCCTGGATGGCGCGGCGAACGGCAATCACAGCATCCATCATGGCGAAATCTCCTCGCAAAGGCAGGATAGCCGGGTCCGGCGACCGTCAGGATCGCCTGCGCTGATGATGCCGTAGGTCGCGCCCTGTCCGGTCAAGCGCATGCCGGCATTCACGCCCGCCCGCCAACGGATGGTGATCTCGAAGCGGGCAACCTGCTCCTCACGTCCGGCACGGGAGCGCTCATCGCCTGATCGCCAGCGCACCTGCGCCCACACGCTTGCAACAGGGCCGAAGGTCTCGGTTTGCCCGCCTGCATCGTCGGACAACGCAACTGGCGCTTCCAGCACGAGCCGCCGCCGGGCCGCGCCAAGATAATGTGCATCATGTCCGGTCATGCTCAGAGCCTCGCACGGCGGAAGGGCGCAACCAGCGCAAGGACATCGGCTGGCAACCGCGCATCGCCACGGCTGGCAACATCGCCGCGCAGCTCGAACCAGCGTGCGACCAGCATCAGGATGGCCTGCCGCAAGGCTTGCGGAACAGAGGTCGCAGCCGCCCCATATCCTGCCAGCAGATCGATCTCGATCCCGGCCCGCGCCCGGCTCGGCGGCAACATGGCCGTTGTTGTGACAAGCAATGGCGGATCGGTGCCGGCCACCAGTTCAAGTGCGGATGGGGTCAGCACCTGCGGGATACCGGCGGCATTGAAAACCCGCGCAGCCACAACCTGCATGACAGGCGCGAGGGGCAGCCTGATCTCACCTTGCTCAGGCCAACGGTCGAGGACAAGCCGCCATGTCTGGTGGATCAGCAGCCGTCCACTGGCTGCCTCGACCAGCAGGCGAGCGGCATTGATCAGTGTCCTGACCAGATCGTCCTCGTCAGGGACATCAACTTTAAGGTAAAGCTTGGCCTCAGCCAGCGAAACCGGCTCGGCCAATGGAGGCGCAATCAGAATGGGACTCATGACGGTATCCTTCAGGGCTGCAAGACAGGGCGTGTTTCGCGTCTTTCTGGGCGTTCTGGCGTGGACTGTGCCCGCCTGGGCCATCGTGGGTGGTCAGGTGGGCGGGCCGCTCGAAGCGTCCGCCGTGATGGTGCTGCACGACCGTGGCGGGCTCTGCACCGGCATCGTCCTGGCGTCCGACGTGGTGCTGACGGCGGCCCATTGCGTGCCGCCTGGCGCGAACGTCAGGGTGTTCTTCCGTCAGGATGACCAGCCCGTGCTTCTGGAGCCGCGCCTCGTCGTCCGGCATCCCGATTTTCGCAGCAATGCCGTCCGGGAACGGACCCGCTCCATCGATCTCGCGCTGATCAGAATGTCCGCGCCCCTTCCGGGGCGTTTCACGGCGGCAGCGCTGGCATCAAGCCCGCCCGGCGCTGATGCCGCGGCCATCACGGTGGCGGGCTTTGGCCTGTCACGCGAGGGAGACCCCTCTGCGACTGGCACATGGCGGTCGGCCCCGCTCAGGACCAGCAGCCCTTACGGGCCAAGCAAAATCCTGCTCTGGGCCAGGGCCGCACCCGGCGTGGGGGCGTGCCAGGGCGACTCAGGCGGCCCGATCATCGGGCCTGGCGGCGATGTCGTTGCCGCTGTCAGCTGGTCGACAGGCCAGCGCGGCGGAAAATGCGGTGAGCTGACGCAAGGCGCGCTTCTGGCACCCCAGCGCGGCTGGATCGACGCGACACTGGCCAGCTGGTCGCGTCAGGCAAGCTGGCGATAGGGCATCCAGCATCAGGCTGATTTTCATCAGATTTCTTCACGGTTCTGGACGGCATCGGCCAATTGACCCATGTTCACTGATATAAAGACCGAAAGCTCATTTCTTGCACGCCATGAGACATCGCTCCATCGCCAGACCTTTCCTAAAACTGACCGGGCTTGTGCTCCTTGCGCTTGCCGGCACGCAGCCAGCGTTGGCCATCGTCGGCGGCAATGTCGTGCGCTCCACGGATGATGCACGGCGCTGGACCGTGAAGATCGACAGCAGCCGGGGCGAGCTGTGCACCGGGGTGCCCATCGACCGGCGGGTAATCCTGACAGCGGCACATTGTGTCATCCGTGGCGGGCGGTTCACCGTCAGCGCCCTTGATGACAACATGCGCCGCCGACAGATCCGGGTTGTCGGATTGACAGCGCATGAAAGTTTCCTGCCGGGACTGACCCCCAGCACACAGCCGGGCATCGACCTTGCGGTGCTGCTGCTGGCAGAACCTCTGCCAGGCAGCGTGGTGCCCACCGGGCTGGGCGGCTCGATGGGCCTTGGCGACAGCCTGACGATTTCAGGCTTCGGCCTTGGTCAGGAAGGCCGCAGCGGGAGCGCCAGAACCCTGCGCCAGACCAGCCTGACGTCTGCTGGCTCCTACACCTCCGGCAACAGCGTGATCGTGGCCGTCGATGCCCTCAAGCTCGGGCAAGCGCCCGGCGCAGGGGCCTGCAAGGGCGATTCGGGTGGTCCGATCATGCGCGGCAACTCGGGCGAACTGGTCGGCATCGTGAGCTGGTCGAGCGGGCCGACAAACCAGCGTGTGCGCAGCGTGTGCGGCGGCTTCACCGCGATCACGCCTGTTGCCGATCACCGTGCCTGGATCACGAACGCGACCAGTGCCTTGCTTGCCAGCACACCTGTTGCAAGTGTTGACACCCCAACCAGGACCGAGCGGACTGAGACAGAACGGGGCGCCACGCGCCAGCGCAGCCGCAACCGTCAGCCCGCCGCGGCTCCAGCTGTTGCCGCCGAACCCGTACTCCGGAGCGGCGGCAACAACTAGAGCATTGCGCACAAAAGTGGGTACCGGTTTTGTGCAA
>JANMIB010000180.1:0-3199 GCA_031375605.1 Allobosea sp.
AACGCTGCACACGTCAGCGACTGTCAGGCGGTGTCAGAGGAATGAATGGACTGGAGCGGGCCGCAGCGGCACAGGCACCGGAAGGCCCGCTGACGCAGGCCTCGTTTTCAGATCAGCGTTCGATGGGATGAAGCGATCAGGGCAACATGGGCCCGGCAGGAGCGCGAGCGCCCCGACCATGCACGACGCGAACGACAACCACGCTTCGCCTTGCGAGCATGTATGATTGTCGGCACGGAGTTTTCATCACGCATGACTTAAGACTGTCATGAGAGCTGCAATTTGCGCAAGACCTTTCTTTGGGCATCGGGTGAGCGAAATCGAGGCAGGGTGAGAGTCCATCTGACGCATCCGCGTCAATCCACCCGGCGCATCCGTCTCAAGGTTCCTGTGCTGCAAAAAGCTCAAGGCAAGCTGCAGAAAATGACCTTGCAGAACTGCTTTTCTTTGCCGAAGTTTTTTGGCGCTCCTTTGCGACCAGCATGAAAGCCGATCTCAGATGAAAAGCACCCTGACATGAAACGACTTGCACCGTGACAACCAGCATCATCAGCGCAGATTGGATTCTTGAAGGCTTCACGTCTGCAGATGATCCGGTCATCCACCGGGATGCTGCCGTTCTCGTCATGGGCGGGCATGTGGCTGGGATCGGCCCTGCCGCCCGTCTCAAGGCTGCTCACCCTGATGCCGTCATGCTTGGCGGCGCGGGCAAGGTGATCATTCCGGGCCTGATCAATGCCCACCACCATGTCGGCCTGACCCCGCTTCAGCTTGGCTCGCCTGATCACCCGCTTGAGTTGTGGTTTGCCTCGCGTCTCGCACTGCGGGACGTCGATCTGAGGCTCGACACGCTGTTCTCGGCCTTCGAGATGATCGCCAGCGGCGTGACCACGGTACAGCATCTTCATTCGCGCGCGCCTGGCACGCCGGAGGCTGTTGTCGGCGCAGGCAGGACCGTGATGGATGCCTACCGCGCGATCGGCATGCGCGCCTCGTATTCGATGGCGCTGCGTGACCAGAACCGGCTAGTCTACGAGGATGATGCTGTTTTCACCGCCTCGCTGCCGGACGAGCTGCAACCCGATATGGAGGCCTATTTCAAGCGCTTCACAATTCCGCTCGGCGATCAGGTCGACATCTTTGAAGCACTGATGGCATCGGCCCGCGATGATGACCGCATCAAGGTCCAGGTTGCGCCCGCCAACCTGCATTGGCTGTCCGACAAGGCGCTCGATGTGGCAGGCCAGCTCTCCGAAAAGCATGCCGTGCCGATGCACATGCATCTGGTCGAGACGCCTTACCAGAAGGCCTATGCACAGCGCCGCACCGGCGGCTCGGCACTGGAGCATCTGGCGAGAATGGGCCTTGCAGGCCCGCGCCTCACCATCGGCCACGGTGTCTGGATGAGCGAGGCCGACATTAACCTGTGCGCCGAGACCGGCACCCACATCTGCCACAACTGTTCGTCGAACTTCCGGCTGAAAAGCGGCATCGCGCCGCTCAACCGCTTCCTTGCCCGCAACATTCCCGTCGCCATCGGCATCGACGAGGCCGGCATCAACGATGACCGCGACATGCTGCAGGAGATGCGCATGGTGCTGCGAACCCACCGCGAACCTGGCATCGACGCACCTTTCCCAAGCGCCGCCCAGGTTCTGCGCATGGCGACCGAACATGGCGCGGCCACCACGCCCTTCGGCTCGCGCATTGGGCGGCTCACGCCCGGCTCCTGCGCCGATCTCGTGGTCATGGACTGGAAAACACTGACATACCCATATCAGGACAGCGCCTTGTCCGTCATCGATGTGCTGGTGCAGCGGGCCAGGACCAATGCCGTGCAAACCGTGATGATCGGCGGGGAGGTGGTCTATGCCGATGGCAATTTCACGCATCTTGACCGGGATGCCGTGCTGGATGAAATCGCCGCCATGCTGAAGCGGCCTCTCACCGAGGCCGAGCACAAGCGGCAGGACCTGTCACGCGCGGTGTTTCCGCATGTCCGCGCCTTCTATGATGGCTGGCTCGATGGCGAGGCGGGCGAGCCTCACATCCGCTACAACAGCAAGGGGTGAATGGTTCACGCCGGATGCTGCGCTGCGAAAGTGCGTGCGATCTCTTCCCGTGTGGCCACCCAGACATCCGCCTCGTGCCGCCTGAGCAGCGCCAGAATATCGGCAAATGCCTTGAAGCGCGCTGGCCGCCCCACGATCCGGAGGTGAAACCCGATGTTGAGCAGACGCGGCTTGCCGGCTCTGGCCTCCGCCAGCAGCACGGAGAGCGCGTCCGCCACATAGTCCACCATCTCGCTCGCCCTGACGAAGCCGTTGGGGTGGAAGAACTTCATGTCATTGCTGTCGAGCGCATAGGGCACGATCAGCAGGGGCGGGGTGACTGACCTGTCCCAATAGGGCAGGTCATCGTCAAAGGCATTCGAGCCATACAAAAAGCCCTGCGAGGCCAGGATCTGCCGTGTTGCGGCGCTTTCGCTGCCCCGGCAGAAAAAGCCAAGCGGGGCCAAACCGGTCGCCTCGCGGATGACCTTCACGCAGCGCGCGATGTCGGCTGCCTCCTCAGCAGGATCGGCATAGGCACTGTGCGGCGTCCAGCGCCAGCCATGGACGGCAGGTTCATGGTCTCGCCGCACCACCTCTGCCGCCAGCATGGGCACGCGCTCCACGGCGCGCCCGCAGAAGAAGAATGTGGCGGGCAGTTTCGCTTCATCCAGCGCATCCAGCATGCGCCAGAGCCCTGCCCGCATGCCGTAGCCGAAGATCTGCTCCTGCCCGATGTCGCGCACGCCGGGTTCGACCACACTGATGACCTCGCCCATCCGCTCGGAGACAGCATCACCGTCACCCACCTGCAGTTCCGCGCCTTCCTCGAAGTTCACCACCACCGAGACGGCGAGCTTGCGCCCACCCGGCCAGGTGATGTCAGGCCACTGGCCGCCATAGCCGACAAGATCGCGCACCATAACCATCCTTACGGCACGAAGGCAGACAGGGCGTGCCGGGGCTGCCAGCGCGCCAGCCCCAGGCCGTCGCGCCACGCATGGGCAATCTCGTCGCGGCGGGCAAACCAGACCCCCGGCTTGCTGGCGGCATAGGCCAGAAATGTCTCGAGGCCCGCAATGCGTGCAGGCCTCCCGATGATGCGCAGGTGCAGGCCCACCGACATCATCCGTGGCTCGTCACCGGCC
>JANMIB010000203.1:0-9273 GCA_031375605.1 Allobosea sp.
CCGCAATTTCCGTGGTTCACTCGAGACTTTCGGCAATTTCGACATCAATGAAAAATGGCGGTTTGGCTGGGATCTGTCAGGGTCGACAGATCGCTATTTCTACCGCAACTACCGGGTCAGGGCTGAAGGACTGACCGCAAACTTCTTCCGTGAAGTGACATCGACCGTCTATCTCAACGGGCAGACCGCGAATGCCTGGTTCGATGTCCGGGCCTATCACTTTCGCCCCTTGAGCTACATTGACTGGCAAAAGCAGCAGCCGATCATCCATCCGGTGCTGGACTACAACAAGCGGATCGATGGTCCGGCCTGGCTTGGCGGCGAAATCACTGTTGATGCCAATATCACGAGCCTGTCGCGCGAACAGTCGGCTTTCCAGACCCTCCCGACAGCCGCACGCGGGTTTGCGTCCACGAATTACCTTGGCAGTTCGGCTGCGACGAACAAGACGTCCGCTGCCGTCTTTTACGAAGGTTGCTTCCTTTACAACAAGACCGAGTGCCTCTTGCGTGGCATTGGCGGCTCGACGACCCGCGCGTCCATTGGCGTGTCATGGCGTCGCCAGTTCATCGACCCGCTTGGCCAGGTGTGGACCCCATTTGCAGAGCTGAAGGTTGATGGTTTCACAACCACATTGAATTCGGGCGGTTTCAACAATAATTTCCAGAACGCATTCGGTGTTCAGGAAGGGTCATTTGGCCGGGCCATGCCCGCGATTGGTCTGAGCTATTCCTATCCGATGCTGATCACGGGCGGGTTTGCCGGCAATCACGTCATATCGCCCGTGGCACAGATCATCGCGCGGCCGAACGAGACCAATATCCTGCGCACGCCGAACGAGGACGCCCAGAGTCTGACGTTCGATGATACCAACCTGTTTCAGCGAAGCCGTTTCTCCGGCTATGATCGCAATGAAGGCGGCATCCGTGCAAGTTATGGCCTGAATTACGCCGGGACATTTTCCAATGGTGCCTATGCGAATGCCCTTTTCGGCCAGTCCCATCATATCTCCGGGCGCAATTCTTACGCCGTTCAGGACGGTGTGAACGCAGGAGCGGATACGGGTCTTGAAACCCGCCGTTCAGACTATGTCGCCCGTCTGCAGATTGCGCCAACGCCTTTTGGCACGTTCACGGCAAAGGGCCGCTTTGACGAGCGTACCTTTGCTGCAAGGGCTATCGAAGTATCTGCTGCGGCCTATCTGGACCCACTGTCGGCTTCCATCACCTATGCGCGCTATGAGGCACAGCCCGAGCGATCACAGCCTTTCCGGCGTGAAGGCATATCCTTTGGTGCAGGACTCAAGCTCGGCCAGTTCTGGAGCGCACGCGGCAGCGTGCTGTATGACATGGACAAGTATCTGACGGACCGGGCTGTCGCAGCCGCGCTGCCAGTCCCGTCAACAGTCCGCACGCCGCGCTACTCGCTGGCATCGATGTCACTTGGCTTACGATACCAGGATGAGTGCACCATCTTCGACGTGACCTATATCTCGTCGTTCGGTGATACCTCCCAAGGTTCAGCACCACGCACCAACCAGAGCTTGCTCTTCAGGCTGGAGTTGAGGACACTTGGTGCAATCAATTTCCGCCAGGCCATCGGCGAGCAGACCGGCGGCAGTGTCGACGGCATCAAGTGAGAGCCTCGACAATCTATGCCCAAGGCTATCCGGTGCTGACACAGGGCGACCCTGCCGGCATCGGCCCTGAGCTCACCGCAGGAATCTGGCTTGCACGCAAGAAGCTTAAATTGCAGCCGTTTGCGCTGATCGCATCAGCATCAGCCATCCGGCAACGGTGTACCGGACTGGGGTATGACGTGCCTGTCGTCGAGATCAGCCATCCCTCGGAAGCTGGCGCTGTATTTGGTGATGGCCTGCCGGTCATCGATCACGGGCTTGACGCCATGACCGAGCCAGGAAAACCCTCCCCTGCAACGGCAGCGGCAACAATCCGCGCCATCGAGATGGCCGTTGCATTTGTGCGACAGGGAGAAGGCACGGCCATCGTGACAAATCCGATCGCAAAATCAGTGCTGTATGCGGCTGGCTTCAAGCATCCGGGACACACTGAGTTTCTGGCTGAACTCGCAGCCCAGCCGGGCAAACCCGCACCGCACCCGGTGATGATGATCTGGAGCGATGCTCTGGCTGTGGTTCCCGTGACCATCCACATCCCGCTCCGCGAGGTGCCGGTGCGCCTCACAAGCTCGCTGATCATCGAAACCGGCATCATCGCCAATCGAGACCTGAAAGTCCGGTTCGGCATCGCAAATCCCCGCATTGCCGTCGCCGGGCTCAATCCGCATGCTGGCGAGGGCGGCGCGCTTGGGCATGAGGATGACGAGATTGTCAGACCGGCCGTGATGGCTTTGCAACAGATGGGCATCATGGCGTCCGGCCCCTATCCTGCCGACACCATGTTCCATGCGCGGGCGCGCGCGTTGTATGATGTAGCCCTGACCATGTATCACGATCAGGGCCTGATCCCGGTCAAGACGCTCGCCTTCGATGAAGGTGTCAATGTCACGCTCGGGCTGCCCTTCATCCGGACATCCCCTGACCATGGCACTGCCTTTGACATCGCAGGCAAGGGCGTCGCACGGCCTGACAGCCTTGTTGCGGCACTCAATCTCGCAAATCGGCTCGCAAAAACTCAGTCGCACGAGATTTCGGCATGAGTACGCCTGATGGTTTGCCACCCCTGCGCGATGTGGTGCAGTCGCTTGGCCTGATGGCGAAGAAATCGCTGGGCCAGAATTTTCTGTTCGACCTCAACCTGACCGGACGGATTGCCCGTTCAAGCGGGCCACTCAAGGGCGAAACGGTTGTCGAGGTGGGGCCTGGGCCGGGTGGTCTGACCCGTGCTCTGCTTCTGGAAGGCGCAGGCCATGTCATTGCCATCGAGAGGGACGAACGCTGCCTGCCCGCGCTCGAGAGCATCGCGCAGCGCTGGCCAGGGCAGATCACCATCATCCATGGCGACGCTCTCACCACCGACATGCCCGCGCTCCTTGCCGGCGCACCTGCCCGCATGATTGCGAACCTGCCCTACAATGTCGGCACAGCCCTGCTCGTACGCTGGCTGGCTGGCCCTTGGCCGCCATGGTTCTCATCACTCACGCTGATGTTCCAGCGCGAAGTGGCCGAGCGCATCGTCGCCGACGAGACAGACCAGGATAATTACGGACGTCTGGGCGTGCTGTGTGGCTGGCGGACCGAGGCCACGATCCTGTTCGATGTCGCGCCAAGTGAATTCGTGCCTCCGCCCAAGATCATTTCCAGCGTTGTGCATCTGGTGCCGCGTGCAACACCCGAAGCATGCGACCAGCGCGAACTGGGGCGGGTGACGCTTGCCGCCTTCGGACAGCGCCGCAAGATGCTTCGGCAGTCCCTCAAGGCGCTTGGTGTTGATCTCCCGACACTGTTTGCGCAAACAGGCATCGCGGAAACGGCACGCGCGGAAACGATTCCGGTCGCAGGTTTCGTCAGACTTGCCAATGCTGTCGCTGTGATGCGCGCCAGCGGATGATTTTGCTCATGCCAGAAGTTCGGTGATGAAGCTCTGCGCGCCGACCAGTCTCTCGCGCTTCATCCGCTCTGCAGCCAGAATGGCCTTGACGTCATAGAATGCTCTCTCAAGATCGTCGTTGACGATCAGGTAGTCGTAAAGACCCCATTGCGCGATTTCTTCACGGGCATTGGCCAGTCTGCGGGTGATGATCTCGGGCTTGTCCTCTGCCCGGCGCTCCAGCCGGGTTTTAAGCTCTGTCATCGACGGCGGGAGGATGAACACCGCGACCACATCACGCCGCATCCGGGCCATGATCTGCCTTGTGCCCTGCCAGTCGATGTCGAACAGCACGTCCCGTCCGCTGCTGAGTGCTGCTTCCACGCTGCGCCGGGGTGTTCCGTAGAAATTGCCATGTACCTCGGCGCTTTCCAGCAGATCGCCACGATCACGCAGCGACTTGAACTCTTCGACAGAGACGAAATGATAGTGCTTTCCTTCGATCTCGGAGGGCCGCTTGGCGCGGGTGGTCACGGAGATCGAAAGACTCACCTCTCGCTGATCATCGACCAGCTGGCGCGTCAGGGTCGATTTGCCGGCACCTGACGGCGATGACAGGATGAGCATCACTCCCCTGCGCTTGATGACTGCCACGAGCGTCACTCCACATTCTGGGCTTGTTCGCGGAACTGGTCCACGACAGCCCGCAATTCGAGCCCGAGCTGAGACAGAGCGATGCCATTGGCCTTGGCGCACAAGGTGCTGGCCTCGCGTCCGAATTCCTGAGCCAGAAAATCCAGTTTCCGGCCAATGGCGCCACCTTGCGCAAACAGATCCTTCGAGGCCGTGATATGTGCGCCGAGCCGGTCAAGCTCTTCGCGGACATCGGCCTTTGTTGCCAGCAAGGCGGCTTCCTGGTGCAGGCGAGCCGGATCCAGAGACGGACCACCGGCCATGATGGCAGCGATCTGGGATTGCAGCTTCGCCCTGATCGCCTCGACCGTGCGGGCCGGATGGTGTTCCACCGCATCCACAAGCGACTGCATCCGGGCGAGTTGCCCGACAAGAACACCACCCAGAGCAGCCCCTTCCTGCTGCCGGGCTGCAACGAATGATGCCGCCGCAATCTTGATGCCTTGCAAAAGCGCCACCTGCAGTTCGGCCGTGATGGCCTGGTCATCCTGCTCATCCGCCTCGATGACACCCCTGACTTGCAGAAGGCCATCCATGGTGGCGGGCTTCATGGCCAGGTCTGGCGGGAGGGCTTTCAAAGCGTCAACCACCGACATCAGCACGTCACGGTTTATCCTCACAGCCGACTTGCGGGCTTCCGCTCGCTGGATCGTCAGACCAACCTGAACAGCACCGCGCACGATGGCGCTGCTGACAATCTTGCGTGCCTCTTCGCCAGAAGCGTCAAAGCCGGGCGGAACACGCACCCTGACATCCAGATTGCGGCCGTTGACCGACTTGATTTCCCAGGCCCAGGCAAAAGCTCCGGTGGAACCGGCCTCACGCGAGAAGCCTGTCATGCTGGATATCATGGAGTTGCATCCGGAATCGGTGGGGTGACAGAAAAGCTCCAGACCGTTTCGCAGAAAAACGGCAAGCATCCAAATGCGATATGAGCCCGAGCGGCCTGCCCAGTGAAAAACAGCCGGATCAGGGGCGCAAGGCCGGGATGGCCTTTGGCGTGTTGAGATCGAAACTGCGGTTCAGCAGCGGATCACGGGCTGTGCCTTCCGACGCATCGAATGCGCGGGAGCGCGCCTGGCCTGGTTGCAAGCCTTGAACAGGCTGGGGAGCTGCCCGCCCGGCAGCGGGAGCCGGCTGGTTCATGCTGGCGCGGCGGCCTGATGGAACAGGGAATGTTTCCAGATCAGCGGGCTGGCTTGTATCAGTGAATCCGGTTGCGCGGGTTCCGCCTGGTGGATCAGTGGCATCCGTGCGGCGGTCCGGTGCAGCAGGGACCGTTGCAGGAAGCGGTGCCGCAGGTGCCGGTTCAACCTTGTCGACACTTGCTTCCGGCGATGGGCGTCCGGCTTCGCGGCGGCTGCCTTCGATCTGGCGCCAGCGTGTGACGTTGCGGTTATGCTGATCAAGCGTTTCGGCAAAGGCATGCCCGCCAGTGCCGTCGGCAACGAAGAACAGATCGCGGGTTCTCGAAGGGTTGGCAACCGCCTCCATCGCGGCACGGCCCGGATTGGCGATGGGCCCCGGCGGCAGTCCGTCGATGACATATGTGTTGTAGGCCGTCGCCTGCGTGATCTCGGTCCGCAAGATGCCCCGCCCGAGCGTGCCCTTGCCGCCGACAAGGCCATAGACGATCGTGGGGTCTGATTGAAGTTTCATCTTTCGGTTGAGCCGGTTGACAAAGACACCAGCGACACGCGGCCTTTCATCAGCACGCCCGGTTTCCTTCTCAACAATCGACGCCAGCGTGACGAGTTCCTGAGGCGTCTTCACCGGAATGTCCTGCACCCGCCGCGCCCAGATCCTGTTCAATTCCTCGCGCTGTTTTTCCGCCATGGTCTGCAGCAGGCGCTGGCGGCTCGTGCCGCGCTCAATCCGGTAGGTATCGGGCAGCAGCGCGCCTTCACGCGGCGTCTGAATGATGTCGCCGGTCAAAAGGTCGTTTTCCTTCAGACGCGCGACGATCTGCTCGCTGGTCAGGCCTTCCGGCACGAGCACCGAATGCAGCACGGGTTTGCCGCTGGTCAGCACATCCAGCGCCTCGCGCGGGCTGATGCTGGACTTGAACAGATATTCCCCAGCCTTGAGCTGCGACCAGGCCCCATTGATGTAGCCTGACAGGCGGAACATCAGCGGGTTGCGGATGACGCCCTCCCGATCAAGCTGATCGGCGATCTCGCTGAGGCCGCTGCCGGGGGGAATGATGATGGATTTGTCGGCGGCGAGCGGGCCAGCCTCATTGCCCTGCCGCGAAATCACGATGAACGCACCACCAACGACGACGGCGAGGACAAGCCCGACCGTGAACATCGCGCTGAGAAATCCGATCAGGCCGCCTCTGCGCCGCCGGGTTTTCTTTGGCGGAGGTGGAGCTGCACTTGGTTTCATCGCCTCTGACGGGCTGCGCGGCGAGGCGCGTTGCGTCTCTGCAACCTCCGACGCGTTGCGCTGGCCTGAAGGCATGTCACTCATTGCACTGTGATCCCAAGCTCATGAACACGGCCATGACCTGACCGGCTTATATCCATGTCAACAGAATGCGGCAAAACCGGGCTTTGCGCCAGTCCGCCAGACCTCATCATGCCGTGTAGCGCTGAAAAACAAGAGATGCGTTGGTGCCGCCAAAACCAAACGAGTTCGACAGCGCAACATTGATGGTCCGCTTGCGGGCCACATGAGGAACAAGATCGATTTTCGTTTCGACCGACGGATTGTCCAGATTGAGTGTGGGTGGCGCGATGCCATCACGGATTGCAAGAATCGAAAAGATCGCCTCAAGCGCGCCAGCTGCTCCCAGCAGGTGGCCAACTGCCGATTTCGTGGACGACATCGACACATGGGCCGCATGGTCGCCCAGGAGACGCTCGATGGCCCTCAGTTCGATCTCGTCGCCCAGCGGGGTGGAGGTGCCATGGGCATTGATATAGTCGATCTGCGAAGCTGATATTCCTGCACGCTTGAGAGCGGCCTTCATGCAGCGATAGGCTCCATCGCCATCTTCGGATGGTGAGGTGATGTGAAAAGCATCGCCCGACATGCCGTATCCGATGATTTCGGCGTAGATCTTGGCGCCACGCGCCAATGCGTGTTCGAGCGCCTCGACCATGACGACGGCAGCTCCCTCGCCCATCACGAAGCCGTCGCGGCCTTTGTCGTAAGGACGCGATGCGCGCTCCGGCGTGTCATTGTAGCCGGTTGAAAGCGCGCGGCAGGCTGAAAATCCTGCAATGCCGACGCGGTTGACGGCCGACTCGGTGCCGCCAGCCAGCATCACCTCCGCATCGCCCAGCGCCACCATCCGCGCTGCATCGCCAATGGCATGAGCACCTGTGGAACAGGCCGTGGTCACAGCATGGTTGGGGCCTTTCAGCCCGTGCGTGATCGAAACATAGCCTGATGCAAGGTTTGCAAGACGGCCCGGAATGAAAAAAGGCGAGACCCGGCGCGGGCCTTTTTCATGCAGGATGATTGAGCCTTCGTAGATCCCGCCCATGCCGCCGATGCCGGAGCCGATCATTACGCCGGTGGTGGTCTGCTCTTCATAGGTCAGGGGCTTCCACCCGCCGTCGGTGAGCGCCTGCGCAGACGCAGCCATGGCATAGACGATGAATTCGTCGACCTTGCGCTGTTCTTTCGGCTCCATCCAGTCATCGGAATTATAGGTGCCGTTCGTTCCGTCACCCTTGGGCGGAACACAGGCGACCTGGCATGGCAGGTCGCTGACGTCGAACTCGGTGATCTTTCGGGCTGCGCTTTGTCCGGCGAGGAGACGTGACCACGTCTCCTCGACACCGCATGCGAGCGGCGAAACAGTTCCCAGCCCCGTCACCACGACTCGCCGCATCATTCGAACTCCATCTCAAAAATTCGAAAATGAGGAGAATCTCGTGTGTAAACTGCTCAGGCAGCAGCATTCTTTTCGAGAAACTTCACGGCGTCACCAACCGTGACGATTGTCTCGGCTGCGTCGTCAGGAATCTCGACGTTGAACTCTTCCTCGAAGGCCATGACCAGCTCGACCGTGTCGAGGGAGTCAGCACCCAGATCATCGATAAAGTTTGCACCGGCGACGACCTTCTCGGCGTCAACGCCCAGATGCTCGACGACGATCTTCTTTACGCGCTCCGCGACATCGCTCATGGACACGTCCTCTTCATTTACGTTTTCGCCACACATCACAAATGAAGTGGCAGTTGAAACAAGTCGACCGAACACCCTGAAGGGGCATACGGCATGGATATCAATTGCTGCAGAAGCCCAACACCGCGTTGCGCGTCAAGCCCCTAGCGCCAAGCTTTTGGTGAATAGCATGCTGCTTCAATGCTGGCGAGACGTTTCGGCGCGCCTTGAACAACTGACAACCAGCGCGCCCAACCTGTTCAGATCATTGCCATTCCGCCATTCACATGAAGTGTCTGGCCTGTGACATAAGCTGCTTCCGCACTGGCGAGAAAGACCGCGGCGGCTGCGATTTCCGCACCTTGCCCAAGCCGGCCGGCTGGCACATTCGACAAGATGGCTTCCTTTTGCTTGTCATTCAGCGCCTGCGTCATGGGCGACTCGATGAAGCCCGGCGCGATCACGTTGACCGTGACACCCCTGCTGGCGACCTCTGCCGCGAGCGCCTTGCTCATGCCGATCAGCCCTGCCTTGGAGGCCGCATAGTTGCCCTGTCCTGGGTTGCCCGTGGTGCCGACGACAGACCCGATGGAGATGATCCGGCCATTGCGGCGACGCATCATGCCCTTGACGCCAGCCCGCATCAGCCGGAACGAGGCCGTGAGATTGACGGCGATGACCTGGTCCCACTCCTCATCCTTCATGCGCAGGAAAAGGTTGTCGCGGGTGATGCCCGCATTGTTGACGAGAATATCGACTTGCCCCAGCGCCGCATCTGCCGCCGGAAACAGCGCTTCGACAGAAGCTGAGTCAGAGAGATTGCACGGCAGGGCGACGGCACCGCCTCCCAGCTCTTTGACCAAAGAATCCAGTGCCTCGACGCGCGTGCCGGACACGGCCACCCGCGCACCCTGCGCGGCAAGGGCGCGGGCGATCGCACCGCCGATGGCGC
>JANMIB010000214.1:0-5197 GCA_031375605.1 Allobosea sp.
GTCGGCGTGTTGAAGGTCACAGGTTTCGCGTTCGGATCCTCGTCGTCTGCCTCGCCGACGACCCGCTGGCCGGACTTCAAGGACGGGATTCCGCCCCGCCCATCCATTGTTGCCATCACAAAACGTGGCGGCGGCAAGATCGCGGTCTGATCATCGTCATGATCGCGCCATGAAGCATGATTAACGATTGTTTAACGGTTTCAGGACATGATTCTGGAATAATGCAGTGAGGTCGCGCGGATGTACCGCGATCCCTGCCTTAAGACGGGTGGCCTCAAAGCCGCCCGTTTCGTTTTTCAGGTCTGCAGATCCTGCACAGCGCGCCATGCCTGCACGAAACCTTCAGCCCGCGTCCTGACCTCGTCCGGCGTCAGCCCAGGCGTGTAGAGGCCTGATCCGATCCCGAAGCCTGATGCGCCTGCTGCGGCATAGCCCTTCATGCTCTCGGCCGAAATGCCGCCGACAGGCACCATGCGGGCCAGAGCCGGAAACACTGCGCGCATGGCCTTGATCACCGGTGGCGTCACCAGTTCACCGGGAAACAGCTTCAGCACGTCGGCTCCGGCTTTCAGCGCGGCAAAGCCTTCGCTTGGTGTGGCAATGCCGGGCGCGGAGATGAGACCCAGCGATTTGCTGTGGGCGATCACCGCCACGTCCATGTTCGGTGACACGATCAGCTGCCCTCCCGCATGTGCGACCTGCTCCACCTGTGTGGTGTCCAGCACGGTGCCCGCCCCGATGATCGCACGCGTGCCATGGGCCATGTTCAGCCGAGCGATCGAGCGCAGCGGCTCAGGCGAGTTGATCGGCACCTCGATCATTGTGAAGCCAGCCTCGACCAGCACCTCGCCAATTGCTTCGCACTCCTCGGGCCTGATGCCGCGCAAGATCGCAATCAGTGGCAGTCTCGCGAAGGCCTCGTCCAGCGTGATCATCGGGCGGCCTCCATCATGGCGAGTTGGCCGGCGACAACACATGCCTCTGGCGCAGGAAGCAATGTCCGCCCCAGCAGCGCTGCAGCCTGGACATAGCGCGCGATCAGTGCGCCCGTGCCGATGACGATACCCTCCTCGCCCCTGCCAAGCGCGGCGCACAGCTCGGCTCCGATCAGCAGGCCCGACAGGTAATCCGCCAGCTCGTGCCCCGGCAGCCGGCCAAACAGGCCGAGCGTCCGCGTGCCGAACACGGCGTTGAGCAGGTCCCCGGCGTTTCCCACGTCTTGCGCGGCCAGAACGCCAGCGCGGAACCCTTCGCCCGATGGTGCGCCATCCGTCATCAGGCGGCCCAGAATGGTGTGATCCTTCAGCGCCGCGAACATTTCGCCCGTCATGAAGCTGCGGAATGACACGAGCTGGCCCTTGCGCACGTCGATGCACTTGGAGTGGGTGCCGGGCAGGATGAACGTGCCGCCCGTGATCCCCGTCAGCGTCAGCGCACCGAAAACCTGCGTTTCCTCGCCGCGCATCACATCCGGCATGCCACCCTCCGGCTCCTGCATCACGCCGGGAATGAGGCTCAGAGGGCCCAGTCCCTCCTCATGCCATGCCATCATGCTGCCTGCGATCTCGTGCACGAATGCTGGCGCGGCCACATACGGCGCTTCACGCCAGCCCTGACGGCTGCCGATCATGCCTGACATGATGATGGGCAGGGCTGCGGCATCACATGGCAATTCTGCCAACAGGCCGCGCAAAACAGCCGCATGGGTGCCTTGTTCGATGGTTAGGATGCCGCGTGTCCCTTGCGTCTGAGCCACGACAAGACCGCCCCGAACCAGATAGGCCCGAAACGAGGTGGTGCCCCAATCGACACAGATGATGTCAGATGCAAACCTGTCGGTGGTCATCGCAGTTTCCCCTGACGAAACAGCCACGGGCCAGCCCGACTGGCAAGCCTGTTTCCTGAAACAGTGATTTTCAACAGATGGCGCGTCCATGTTCACGTTTCATATCGGCCTTGAGCGCACATCGTGGCATACAGGCAGTCAAGGCGAATCACGTGGTGAAGATGGCAAGCGACGATCTTTTTGGCGACATGGGCGACAGCGCCAAGCCGGAGCGGGCAGCGCCCGGTGTCCGGCCCAATGCGAGGCCCGCCCAGCCAGCACCCGCGAAACCGGCACCCCAGCCGCGCAGCCCCGGCACACCTGCAACGCCAACCAATTCCACGACGACTCACGCCACGACGACCCACGCCACGACGACTCACGCCACGACGACTCCTGGTGAAGCAGGCTACAGCGCTTCCGACATCGAGGTACTGGAGGGGCTCGAGCCCGTGCGCCGCCGTCCCGGCATGTATATCGGCGGCACGGACGAGAAGGCGCTTCATCACCTGTTTGCCGAGGTTATCGACAACGCGATGGACGAGGCGGTGGCCGGCCATGCCAGCTTCATCGAGGTTGAGCTTGAAGCCAGCGGGCATCTGAGCGTGATGGACAACGGTCGCGGCATCCCGGTTGATCCGCACCCAAAATTTCCCGGCAAGTCCGCGCTGGAGGTGATCATGACCACGCTGCATGCGGGCGGCAAGTTCGACAGCAAGGTCTACGAGACATCCGGTGGCCTGCACGGCGTCGGCATCTCGGTGGTCAACGCGCTGTCGGACGAGTTGGAGGTCGAGGTGGCGCGGGCGCAGACACTCTATCGCCAGACCTTCTCGCGTGGGCATGCCACCAGCGGGCTTCAGACCGTGGGCCGCGTGCAGAACCGGCGCGGCACGCGCGTCCGCTTCCACCCGGATGCACAGATTTTCGGCGCGGGTGCGAAGTTCGATCCGGCGCGGCTGTTCCGCATGGCGCGCTCCAAGGCCTATCTGTTCGGCGGCGTCGAAATCCGCTGGACGTGTGACCCTGCGCTGCTCGTCGGGCAAGACATCGCGGCGGAAGCCGTGTTCAAGTTCCCCGGCGGGCTGAAGGACTATCTGGCGCGCGACATCGAGGGCAAGGATCTCGTCGTCGACAACATCTTCGCCGGCAAGATCCAGAAACCCGGCGGCCACGGCTCGCTGGAATGGGCGATCGCCTGGCTGGCCACGGGCGAGGATGGCTTCTCCTCCTCCTATTGCAACACCATTCCCACCGGCGATGGCGGCACCCATGAGCAGGGGCTGCGCGTGGCGCTGCTGCGCGGCCTGCGCGACCATGCAGAACGCATCGGCCAGACCAAGCGCATGGCCTCCGTCACCACGGACGACATCATGGCCACCTGCGCCGCCATGCTTTCGGTGTTCATCCGCGAGCCGGAATTCCAGGGCCAGACCAAGGACAAGCTGGCCACGCTGGAGGCCGCCCGCATTGTCGAGAACGCCGTGCGCGACGGGTTCGACCATTGGCTCGCCGCCTCCCCCGCGCAGGCCACGCGCCTGATGGACTGGACCGTGGACCGCGCCGACGAGCGCCTGCGCCGCCGCCTTGAGAAGGAAGTGTCGCGCAAGACCGCGACGCGCAAGCTGCGCCTGCCCGGCAAGCTGGCGGATTGCTCCAATGCGGGCGCGGCAGGTTCAGAGCTGTTCATCGTCGAGGGTGACAGCGCCGGCGGCAGCGCCAAGCAGGCGCGCAACCGTGCGACCCAGGCCGTGCTGCCCCTGCGCGGCAAGATATTGAACGTGGCCAATGCCACGCGCGACAAGCTCAACGCCAACCAGCAATTGCAGGATCTGGCGCTGGCGCTGGGCTGCGGGCTGGGCTCGGCCTATCGCGACGACGACCTGCGCTATGAGAAGGTCATCATCATGACCGACGCTGATGTTGACGGCGCACACATCGCCTCGCTCCTCGTCACATTCTTCTGGCGGCAGATGCCCAAGCTGGTCGACAAGGGCCACCTCTATCTCGCGATACCGCCACTTTACCGGCTCAGCCTCGGCGGCAAATCAGCCTACGCGCGCGACGAGGCCCACCGCGACGAGCTGATCGCCAGCGTGTTCAAGGGCAAGAAACCCGACATCGGCCGCTTCAAGGGCCTCGGCGAAATGATGCCCGCGCAGCTCAAGGAAACCACGATGGACCCGAAAGCCCGCATCCTGCTGAAGGTCGTCGTCGAGCACGACGCAAGGGACGAAACCGCCGACACCGTGGAACGCCTGATGGGCAACAAGCCCGAAGCAAGGTTCCTGTTCATCCAGGAACGCGCGGCGTTCGCGGCGGATTTGGTGGATATTTGAGGGGGTGGCGGAATACCACTCAGGCTCGTGCGCTTCCGGGGCCAAGAAGCGACAGCGGATCGGAAACCGGAAGCCAGCAATTGTTTCGTGAGCGCAGCGAACGCATCATGCGCGTTTCGCGCACGCAAAGTCCGTATTGCTTTGCTTCGCTCGCAATAACGACGTGGGAGTTTGAGCGCACTTCAAAATCGCAGCCGCCCTCACCTGCTCGCCACGACAATCCCTGACTCAATCAGCATCACGCCTGTGGTCTGGTTCAGACGCTTGATGGTACGTTTAAATGAGTTGTCACCTTATGAGAAATTGTGCGTTCTTGTGAGCCATGCTACATATTGGCCATGAAAACCGAACCCATGCGCCCGCTGACCATATCGCTTTCGCCGCAACAACTGGCGCGCCTCAGCGAAGCTGTTGGCAGTGGTGCCTATGCGTCCAACAGCGAGGTCGTGCGCGAGGCGTTGCGGCTGTGGGAACAGCGCGAACAGTTGCGCGGGCTGGAGATTGCCAGGCTCAAGCAGTCATATGCCGAGGGGCTGGCAAGCGGCGATCCGGTTCAGGGCGAAGAGGCATTTGCACAGATCCACGCGAAGGTCTTCGGCACGTCGAACGTTTAGACCGTGAGTTTCCGGCTCTTTCCGCAGGCGATTGACGACATTGTCGCCATAGCGAGCTACATCGAGGCTGAGAACCCGGCGGCGGCAACGCAGCTGGTCGAAGGATTTTACCAGCGGTTTCATACCTTGGGGACCATGCCCGGTATCGGCGTGCAACGCCCTGAACTCAGCGCGAGGGCGCGCTCGTTTCCGGTCGGCAGCTACATCATCCTCTATCACGAAGAGCCGCACGGGGTGGACATCATCCGTGTGGTGGATGGCTGGAGCGCGTCCGAAAACTGGCTTTGACCAGCCCCGCCCCCTCACCTGCTCGCCACCACCAATCCTGACCCGATCAGCATCACGCCGGTGGTCTGGTTCAGGCGCTTGATGGTGCGGGTCGAGCTCAGCAGGCGGCGGGCGCGCTCGACCATCAGCAT
>JANMIB010000218.1:0-4785 GCA_031375605.1 Allobosea sp.
GTGCCGCCAACAAATGGTTTTCAGCATGTTCAAACGATTGGCTCTTGCGATTTCCGCAACCCTTGCAATTGTCGCAACCCTCGCTGCCTCCACCGTGCAGGCGCAGACGTTCAGGGAGATGATCACCGTCGATCTGCCCAACGACGCTGCAACGCTCGATCCCCATCTTCAGTGGGACACGGACAGCTATGCGATCTGCCGCCAGCTCTCGGCGATCTGGGGCACGATGCGGCCCGCCGCGTCGCGCGTCACGAGATTGTCGAAAATGGTGCGGTAGATCGCGTAGCTGTCCGTGTCCCACTGAAGATGGGGGTCGAGCGTTGCAGCGTCGTTGGGCAGATCGACCGTGATCATCTCCCTGACTGTCTGAGCCTGCACGGTGGAGGCAGCGAGGGTTGCGAAAATTGCAAGGGTTGCGAAAATTGCAAGAGCCAATCGTTTGAACATGCTGAAAACCATTTGTTGGCGGCACGGAAACATCGTCGAGAATGTCGCAGTCTTGCACGAGCTGCCGATCTTGTCAGCGCTCCGGTGGCCTGTTTCAGCGCATGGACCGGGAATGTGCGCCCTGCAATTTTGGGGATTGCGATTGCGACGAATGTGTGTTGGCTTTGAGGGATATTGCCTTTTCGCGGCACCGGAATTTTTTGATCATCCCAAGGTTCTCGATCATTTCAAGGATTGTCCCAAGGAGGGACCGCATGCCAAACAGCATTCCGCGTCAGGTTTCACGTCGCCATGCCTTGACCATCATGGGTGCTGCCACCCTGCTGTCGTCCACAGCCCTCACACGCCCCGCCATTGCGCAGGCTGCCGGCGATCCTGTCCGCAAGATCGTGCTGATTACGGACACGCAAGGCGCAGCGCCGCAGGCTTATCAGGCCGGCCAGCTCATTGCGCAGGCCTGGAAGCAGCTTGGCCTGGATGTCGAGGCTCGCCCCATGGCGCGGCAGGCGCAGACCGACCTCGTGTGGTTCAACCGCGACAAGTGGGACACCACGATGTGGCGCATGGTTGGCCGCCCCGAGCGCAGCGATCCGGACGAGATGACGTTCAACCTGTTCCATTCGTCGACGGCGCCGCGCGGTTTCAACTTCGTCGGCTACAACAGCACGGAATATGACAAGGTGGCCGAGCAGCAGCGCCAGACGGTTGATCCTGCAGCACGGCAAAAGCTGATCAAGCAGGCGCAGGAGATCATCAGCCGCGATGCGCCCTATGCGTTCCTGGTGCATCCCAACACGCTGCAGGCCTTCAACCAGACCGTGTTCGAGCCAGCCTCGATCACGGTGCAGAAGGGTGTCGGCATCCGCAATTTCTGGACCTTCATCGGCGCGACGCCGAAAGGTGCGCAGAAAACCATGATCATCAATTCCGGCACGGCGTTGCAGGCCATCCATCCGCTCTACATCGCCGGAGCGCCCGACAGCTGGGTGAATGAACTGATCTGGGACCGTCTGGTGCGGATCGGGCCAGATGGCCTGCCTCGCCCCTGGGCGGCGGAGAGCTTCAAGTTCACCGACGAGAAGACCGTTGACGTGGTCATCCGCGGCGACATGACGTTCCATGACGGCAAACCCGTGACCATCGACGACGTGATCTTCTCGTTCGAGGCGCCGCTGACAACCGACAAGTCGCCGATGTTCAAGCCGTTCGTGACAGACATCGACCGCATCGAGAAAACCGGCGAACGGGCGATGCGCATCCATCTCAAGCGTGTGAATGCCGCCTTTGCCACCACGGCGCTGGGCCGCGTCTTCATCGTGCCCAAGCATGTCTGGGAGCCGCATCTCAAGAGCGTCGAGGGCAAACCCGACACGCTCGAAGCGATCCGTGATCCCATGAATGTGGGCTCAGGCCCGTTCAGGCAGGTCCGGGCCCGGCTCAACGAAGAGGTGGTGATCGAGCGGCACGCCGCTCATTGGGCTGCGCCGAAGGTGGAGCGGGTGGTGTTGCGCGTCATCCCGAACGCGGAAGCTGTGGTCGGCATGGTGCGCTCCGGCGAGATCAATCTTCTGTCCGAGTATGGCGGTGATCCCGACGTGCTGGAAAAGCTCTCCAAGGACAATCCTGCGATCAAGCTGACGCAGGTGACCGATGTCGGCATCGAATTTATGGCCTTCAACAACCGTCGGCCGCCCTTCGACGATCCGGCGTTCCGCAGCGCGCTGTCGGCGGCCATCGACCGGAATGTCCTCATTCAAGCGGCGTGGAACGGCTATGCCGTGGAATCGGTCAGCCATGTCTCGCCAGCCATCGACTTCTGGCATTCGACCGAGGTGAAAGCGCCCGCGACCGGCATTGCCGTTGCCAGGTCACTTCTGGACAAGGCCGGTTACAAGGTCGAGGCCGGGCGTCTGCGCTATCCGGCCGGCAAGAAGGAAACGCTCCAGCCGCCAGGTTGATCTCATGGGCCTGCAGTGCAGTTGACGTGTCGACAGGGGTCCGGGTGTCATGAGTTTTGCGTTGCGTCGGCTGGCGCACAGTCTGTTCGTCCTCTGGGCGGTGGTCACGATCCTTTTCCTGATGTTCAGGCTGATGCCGGGCAACCCCCTGGCGGCCTACATCAACGAGCAGTTGAGCGAAGATGACCAGCGCTTGATCATGGCCCAGTTCGGCCTGAACCGGCCGCTGTACGAGCAATACGTCATCTATGTGTGGAACCTCGCGCAGGGCAATCTCGGCATGTCGTTCTTCCGGCGCGAGCCGGTGTGGGACGTGCTGAAATCAGCCCTTCCGAACACCCTGATCCTGACCATCACCGGCCTTGTGATCGCCTATGTCTTCGGCATCCTGGCCGGTGCGTGGCTTGCGACCAAACGCGGAACCATCACGGAGGCCCTTCTCGTGCCGACTGCGCTGGCGACACGGGCAGCGCCCGAATTCTGGATCGGCATGATCCTGCTCACCGTCTTCGCCTTCACGTTCGGCTGGTTCCCCTCCGGCGGTGCCAACAGCGCCGGAGCAGCCTACACCAGCGAATGGGACCGCGTCCTGTCGCGCGACTATGCGCTGCATCTGGTCCTGCCGGCCCTGACGCTGGCGCTCTATCTGCAGGGCCTGCCACTCCTGCTGATGCGCTCCACCATGCTGGAGATCCTGCATGACGAGTTCATCACCATGGCCAGGATCAAGGGCCTCTCGCCCTGGCGCATCACCATCCACCACGCTGCACGCAACGCGCTCTTGCCTGTGGTGACGGCCTTCGCGCTGGGGCTTGGTGCAACCCTGGGCGGCAATGTCGTGGTCGAGACGGTGTTCTCCTGGCCGGGTCTCGGGCGACTGCTCGTCTCCGCCGTGGCACAGAGCGATTATCCCCTGGCGCAGGGCGCGTTCTTTCTGATCAGCCTCGTGCTGATCGTGCTGAACCTGGCCGTCGATCTGGTTTACGGCTGGCTTGATCCACGGGTGTCGCATGGCTAGTGCTCGCATATCGGCTCCGAACCCCTCCGCGGCAGGGAGCGTCAGTGCGTTCCTTGCCGGTTTCAGGCGCATCCTGCGCGACCCCTTCTCCGTCGCGGCACTGACGATTTACCTGTTGCTGGTGCTCGTGGCGATCTTCGCCGATCAGCTCATGACCCATGACCCGACACAGATCCTGTTCCGTGCCAACGGACGGGTCGCGACAAACCAGCCATCTGGCGGAACCTATCTGCTGGGCACGACAAATCTTGGCCGCGACATCTACTCGCAGCTCATCGCGGGCTCGCGCAACGCGCTGATGGTGGGCGTGACAGCCGCCATTTCGGTGGCGGCGCTGGGCACGCTGGTGGGCCTGCTGTCAGGCTATTTCGGCGGGCGGACCGACGCCTTTCTCATGCGACTGGCCGATGTGGCCCTGGCCATTCCGTTCCTGCCGTTTGTGATCGTCCTGTCGGGCTTCTTCCGCGCAAACACCTGGAATATCGTCATCGCGGTCGCGCTTCTGCTCTGGCCGAACACGGCGCGGGTGATCCGCTCGCAGGTGCTCACGGTCAAGGAACGTGCCTATGTCGAGGCGGCGCGGGTCACCGGCGCATCGGACATGCGCATCCTGTTCGTGCATGTCGCGCCCAACATCCTGCCGCTCACCTTCCTTTACGGTTCGGTCGCCATCGGCTGGGCCATACTCACGGAGGCGGCTGTCAGCTTCGTGGGCTTCGGCGATCCCTCCCGCATCTCGTGGGGCTACATGCTGCAGGATGCCTTCGTCTCGCAGGCGCTCTCGCGGGGAAGCTGGAACTGGTTCCTGCCGCCCGGAATCTGCATCATCCTGGTCGTGATCGCAGGCTTCTTCCTGGCGCGCGGCGCAGAGGAAGTCCTGTTTCCGAAATTGAGGAGCTGAGCGTGGAACCGCCTGTCCTCGACGTCAGGAACCTTTGCATCGAGTACCGCACATCGCGCAGCGTCGTGCGCGCGGTTGATGGCGTCAGTTTCACCGTGCCGAAGGGCACCATCGTCGGCCTTGTCGGCGAGTCCGGCTGCGGCAAGACCACGGTGGCCCGCTCGATCACCGGTGTGATGCACCAGAGCGCCCGGATCGCCGGCGGCGAACTGGTGTTCAACGGCAAGGACCTCGTTGCGGCCCCGGCGAAGGAATGGCTCGACATGCGCTGGCGGGACATTTCGTTCATCCCGCAAAGCGCCATGAATTCGCTCGATCCGGTCTACCGCATCGGTGCGCAGCTCGCGGAAGTCCTGGTGCACCGGGGAGGCCAGACACGTGCCGAGGCGGCCAGCCGCGCCAGCGAGCTGTTCGACATGGTGGGTCTGAACCCGGCCCGGCTTGATGAATATCCCCACCAG
>JANMIB010000050.1:0-3137 GCA_031375605.1 Allobosea sp.
AACGGCTTCGCGTTTTTGCGAACGATCCACTTGGGCTCTCTCCGGTTTGGCGGGTAAACCCGCCGGCTCAAGTTAGCCGCCCCACGACGACATCGCAGCGTTTGCTACGACGTTCCCTTGGAACGACGCTCAACGCCCTGCCCCCTGAATCCGCAAAGATGCGGCAACAGGCGATGGTTCGAACCGACACAAGGGGGTTTCACCCCGAAAAATCTGTTCTCACCCGTCTATGCAGGCCAAAAGGCCAAATCATGGCCTTGATTGATTAAGCCGCTTGCGCAGCGCCAGCAGTCTCGGACAGGACAACGGGCCACCGTTCGAAAGATTGCTCTTTCGCCCGTTGGCCCTGTCAGCAGGCAGCAAGCCGCCTGCATCCACGCCAGACGTTACCGAACCGGCGCTAGTGGATTGGCTTCACATAATCAAGGATGGCAGCTTTGCCAAGCGCCTAATGCGCACAGTCTGCGAAAACATCTGCACGCAGCACAAATCGGTCATGAACGGGCCACAGCAAAGGCGGCCCTGCTGCTCTGCTGACGATAGACCATCAGCGCCAGCCACCGCCTCGGGACAAAACGCGTGATTGCGATGACACATCGGTTGGCCAGGCCGGGAATCACGGTGAGCTGACCTTTCATGAAAGCGGCCCAGCCTTCCGCGGCAACCTGCGCCACGTCCACATGAAGAAACGTCGCCTCTGAGGAGCGCTTGCCACCTGTCGCACGCGCCAGAAACCCGGTGTTCACAGGTCCGGGGCACAGCGATGTCACCGTCACGCCGTGCATCCTCGTTTCGACCCAGAGTCCTTCGGAGAACGACTGGACGTAGGCCTTTGTGGCATAATAAACCGCCATTCCCGGCCCTGGAAGAAAAGCTGCAACCGATGCGACATTGAGAATGCCGCCTGACCCGCGCACCATCATTCCAGGCAAAACGGCAAGCGTGAGTTCGGTCAGGCTCCTGACGTTAAGGTCAATGCTGGCAAGCTGTCCGGCAGCATCGAGCACATGAGCATCGCCCACTAGGCCAAAACCCGCATTATTGACCAGTCTTTCACAGCGCAAGCCATGAGCCGCCAAATAAGCCATGACCACGCCAACAGCACCGGGCAATGTCAGGTCACACACCAGAACATGAGCCTTTCCACCCTGCGTTCTGATGTCGCCTGCAAGCGCGTCGAGGCCCGCGCCGCCGCGCGCAATCAACACAACCTCGTCATAACGGGCCGCCAGGCATGCAAGCTCCCGCCCGATACCTGATGATGCGCCGGTGATGACCGTCACAGGGCGCAGCGGCAGATCGTTGTCAGGCATGTGTACTTTCCTTCACGGAGCCGAAGCCGATATCGTGGGGCATATTTCGCCCGCCAAATCATGTGCGGTTTGCAGATCGCTTACGGTTTGCTCCACATATGTGTATCACGTGGGCTCTTGGTCGGTCGCCACCTGCACATAGCCACCTGCACATGAACAGACATCTTCATGCCATTCAGATCCATTTCCCTGTCGCTTCCCCGCCGTGTGATGGCGGATATGTGCCATGTCAGGCTTTCGGTGCCGCTTGGCGTGGTCCGCCGCACCCTCAACATGACTGCGCTGCGCAAGGCCCGGAACGACGCTGCCATCGTGATTCCCTGGACCGTGCTGTTCACCAAAGCCTATGGGCTTGTCGCCGCCGAGACCCCTGCCCTGCGCCGTGCCTATGTAAAACTGCCTTGGCCTAAACTGTCGGAAGCGGACCGCAGCATCGCATCCGTGATGATCGAGCGTCAGTGGCAAGGGGAAGCAGCATTGTTCCCCGCCAAGCTGAAATTCCCGGCCGAGCGCAGCCTTGTCGATCTGGCTGCGGAACTGCAAACCGCCCGCACCGCCCCCATCAGCCAAGTCACGCATTTTGACGTGATCATGCGACTGGCACACTGGCCCTGGCCAGTGCGGAGGCTGCTGTGGTGGCTGGCCTTCAATGTCGGCGCGTGGCGTCCGGGCTACTATGGCACCTTCGGCATTTCGGTGCTCGGCCAGAGCGGCGCGATGATCGACGTGCCGGTGTCGCCACTGACCAATTTCATCAGCTATGGCCCGTTTGCGCCAAACGGCGATGTTGACGTAATCATGGCCTTCGATCACCGCGTCATGGATGGCGGCGTGATCGTTCAGGCGCTGATCGATCTGGAAGCTGCGCTGAACGGGCCGGTCGTGGATGAGCTGAAGGCCCTCGGCACAAAGGCATGATCCACGAAAAACCCCGCATCTTGCGATGCGGGGTCGTCATATCAAAAAAAGACGTTCTTCGGATCAGACCGTGGCCGGGTCAACCTTGACACCTGGACCCATGGTCGAGGAAATCGCGACGCGCTGGATGTAGGTGCCCTTTGCGCCGGCTGGCTTGGCCTTCGAAACCGCATCCGTGAAGGCCTTGATGTTGCCCACCAGCTTGTCGGCATCGAACGATGCTTTGCCGATGGCGGCATGGATGATGCCGGCCTTCTCGACGCGGAACTCAACCGAACCACCCTTGGCAGCCTTGACCGCCGTGACGACATCCATCGACACCGTGCCGACCTTCGGGTTCGGCATCAGGCCGCGCGGGCCCAGAACCTTGCCGAGACGGCCGACCAGCGGCATCATGTCAGGGGTCGCGATGCAGCGATCGAAGTCAATCTTGCCGGAGTTGACGATCTCGAACAGATCCTCAGCTCCAACGATGTCGGCACCGGCCTTGGTGGCTTCCTCTGCCTTGGCACCGCGCGCGAACACGGCGACACGCAAGGTGCGGCCAGAACCGTTCGGCAGGTTGCAGACGCCGCGAACCATCTGGTCCGCATGGCGCGGATCAACGCCCAGATTCATCGAGATTTCGATGGTTTCGTCGAACTTCGCCGTGGCGCGTTCCTTGACCATCTTCACGGCCTCGTCGATGGCGACCAGCTTGGTGCGGCTGACGCCTTCACGGGATGCGGTGACGCGCTTTGCAGTCTTGCTCATGGCTTCGCTCCTCAACCGGTGATTTCAAGGCCCATGGCCCGGGCAGAACCCCGGATCATGGAAACGGCACTGTCAACAGTCGAGCAGTTGAGATCGACCATCTTTTTCTCGGCGATCTCGACAAGCTGAGCTTCGGTAATCTTGCCGGCAACG
>JANMIB010000308.1:0-4245 GCA_031375605.1 Allobosea sp.
AAGCGCCGCTCCCAGTATTTTGCTGCCCGCAGATAGCGGTAGAAGGCATAGTTCATGGCCGTCATGAAGCCATATGTCCCGCGCAGGAAGTGCCGCCGGCCAATATAGGCCTTGATGAACGTGGCCGGAAATTCCAACACCATGCGCAGCCGGGTGATGCTCTCGCCGCGTGCGTGCATGTCCGCAGCCTGTGCATCGGCATAGGCGTTGAGCTTCATCAGTTGCTCGCCCAGCGAGCGCACAGAGTAATGCGCCACGGTGCCCTTCAGTTTCATAACCGGAAAACCCGGCTTCATCTGCACCCTGTCATGCACCGGAGAGGGCGAATATCGGCCTGCGCTCTTGTGATACAGCCTGACCGGCGACAGCGCATAGGCCAGCCGATGCGGCGCGTTCTCGCCCGGAAAAACCTCTGCGATCCGCATCCTGTAACCTGCAGGCGAAGGCTCGCCAGAGGCAAACAGCGCCATGATCTGTGCCACCATGCCGGGCGGGATCACCTCGTCGGCGTCGATGTTGATCATCCAGCCATGGCGGCACTGATCCTCGCCAAACTGCTTTTGCAGGCCGTAGCCGGGCCACTCATGAAACATCACCCGTGCGCCAAGCTCGGTCGCGACCCTGACCGTGTCATCGCTTGAGCCTGAATCGATCACCACGATGTCACCGCTGAGCGGCAACACCGCGCGGATGGCTGCACCGATCCTGTCAGCCTCGTTCCGGGCAATGATGAAGACCGACAGGGGAAGCATCACGCGCGGCGTTTCGCTTGCAAGGCGCTCAAGGCGTCGTCACGCCCACGCGCGCTGCTTCAGCTTCGCCTCATAGGCATCGATGCTGGGAGCCTTCTGCAGGGTCAGGCCGATGTCATCGAGCCCGTTCATCAGGCAATGCTTGCGGAACTGGTCGATCTCGAACTTGATCGTGCCGCCATCCGGCCCGGTGATTTCCTGGGTTTCGAGATTCACCGTGATCGTGGCGTTGGACCCGCGGTCCGCGTCATCAAACAGCTTTTCCAGATCTTCAGGCGAGACCATGATCGGCAGGATGCCGTTCTTGAAGCTGTTATTATAGAAAATATCTGCAAAGCTGGTCGAGATCACACAGCGGATGCCGAAATCCAGCAAGGCCCACGGCGCATGCTCTCGGCTGGAGCCGCAGCCGAAATTGTCACCAGCAAGCAGGATTTCGGATTTGCGGTAGGCAGGCTTGTTCAGCACGAAATCAGGGTTTTCCGTACCATCCTCGTTGTAGCGCATCTCGGAAAACAGAGCTGAACCCAGCCCGGTGCGCTTGATGGTTTTCAGATACTGCTTCGGAATGATCATGTCGGTGTCGACATTGATCACCTTCATCGGCGCAGGCGTGGAGGTGAGTGTTGTGAACGGCTTCATGGCAATGTCTCCCACGCGTTGAATAGCGAGTTGACGCGCTCTTGTCACCACGTCGAGATCATGACCTGTCCAATCACCCCGCCCGCTCCTCGATGGCTTCCATGTCCTCGTCCGACAAGCCGAAATGGTGCCCGATTTCGTGGACCAGAACATGCGTCACCAGGTGCCCCAATGTCTCGTCATGCTCGGCCCAGTAATCCAGCATCGGGCGGCGGTAAAGGTTGATCATGTTCGGCATGCGGCCCGTCTCGGACACGGCACTGTCCTGCGCCATCCCGACACCCTGAAACAATCCGAGGATGTCGAACGGCGTTTGTGCCTCCATCTCCTCCAGCACCTCGTCGGTGGGAAAATCCTCGACGCGGATGATCACGCTGCCCGTCAGCGCGCGGAACTCTTCAGGCAGCCGCGCATAGGCGTCATCCGCAAGCTGCTCGAAGTCGGCAAGGGTGGGGGCCTTGAGGGCGGCAAGTGGATCAATTGTCATGGGGCAGAAATAGTGCGCGGGACGTGATTTGTCAGCCGATAACCAGACGTTCCATACGAAAACCCCACCCGTACCCTCCCCGCGTGGCGGGGAGGGTGCAGGTGGGGCCTTAAGCTCACCACAACCTCAACTGCACGCCCAGCATGTAGCCCAGCACGATCACGGCGATCAGGGACGCCGAGCGCCCGATGCGGCGGCCCCAGAGTTCGACATTGTCCGTCGTGCCGCCCTCGCCCTGGCCGACAGCATCCTTGCCCGAGAAATGGTCGGAAGCCCGCGCCATGGACGAGGCCAGAAGACCCTCCTGATCCCGCTTGGCACGGTCGAGGATGGCTTTCGCTTCTTGCTGGCGGTCGTCCTCAGGCGCGGTGGCCATTGTGTTTCCTCGCGGTGTTTTTGCTCTGCATCGTCATACAAGGAACAAAACAACGGTGCGACGGGTTTCTCGCATCGGGCTTTAAAGTCCAGAATTAAAATGGCACGCGCCCAGGCGTGCTCTTCAACACGATCAATAACAACACGTGCCGGGTCGTCCTGACATCGGCGGGTCAAAATGACCAAAACAAGGAGAGCACCGATGATGATCGCCAAACTCGCAGGCCTTCTGGTGGCCGGATTTCTTGCAGCCGGCAGCGCTCAGGCTGCACAATTCGCAACACCGGCAGCAATGGTGCCCATTGCTACGGCAACAGAAGCCGAGCTGATTGAACAGGTACAGTTATTTGATGACCGACGCGGGTTCCGCCAGGAACGCGGATTCCGTGACGACCGCGAATTCCGCGGCCGAGGCCGTGGAAATGGCTATGCCTACGGTCGCGGCTACCGCGGGCGGCCTAACTGCCAGATTGTCACGCGCAGGGTTTACGATCCCCGCATCGGCAGGATGCGCATCGTCAATCAGCGCGTTTGCGGCCGTTACTGAGAGCAGCAAGGTCTGCCTGACCAGGCAACATCATTCCCGGCACATGGCCGGAAGTGATGTTGTCACGTCTGGTGGCAGGAGGCTCACCCCAGCGTCCTCACATCCACAAACCGGCCTGCCAGCGCCGCCGCCGCCGCCATCTGCGGAGACACGAGATGCGTGCGGCCCTTGAAGCCCTGGCGGCCTTCAAAGTTACGGTTGGAGGTCGAGGCGGCACGCTGGCCGGGTTTCAGCTGGTCGGGGTTCATGCCAAGGCACATCGAGCAGCCCGGCTCGCGCCACTCGAAACCGGCGGCGATGAAGATCTTGTCCAGCCCCTCGGCCTCGGCCTGCTGCTTCACGAGGCCGGAACCGGGCACGATCATGCCGTAATGCAGCCGCTCGTGCAGCTTTTTGCCTTCGACGATACGTGCCACCGCCCGCATGTCCTCGATGCGGCCATTGGTGCAGGAGCCGATCCAGATCACGTCGAGTTCGATGTCTGTGATCTTCGTGCCGGCCTTCAGACCCATGTAGTCCAGGGCGCGCTGCTTGGAGATGCGCTTGTTTTCTTCCGGAATGAGGGCCGGATCCGGCACGGTGCCCGCCACCGAGATCACATCTTCTGGCGAGGTGCCCCACGAAACGATGGGCGGCAGGTTGTTCGCGTCGAGCTTGACCACGCGGTCATAGTGCGCGCCATCATCGGTGTTCAGCGTGTTCCAATAGCGCAGCGCTGCGTCCCAGGCCTCACCCTTGGGCGCTTTCGGGCGTCCGTGCAGATAGGCATAGGCCTTCTCGTCCGGCGCGATCATGCCGGCGCGCGCCCCGCCTTCGATCGACATGTTGCACACCGTCATGCGGCCTTCCATCGACATGGCGCGGAAGGCTTCCCCTGCATATTCGATGACCGATCCTGTGCCGCCTGCGGTGCCGATTTCGCCGATGATGGCGAGCACTATGTCCTTGGGCGTGACGCCCTTGGTGAGCGTGCCATCCACCTGCACCAGCATGTTCTTGGCCTTCTTCTGGATCAGCGTCTGGGTGGCGAGCACATGCTCGACCTCCGAGGTGCCGATGCCGTGTGCCAGCGCGCCGAATGCGCCATGGGTCGAGGTGTGGCTGTCACCGCACACGATCGTGGTGCCCGGCAGCGTGAAGCCCTGTTCGGGGCCGACCACGTGGACAATGCCCTGGCGGTGGTCGAGTTCGTTGAAATACTCGACACCAAATTCGAGCGCGTTCTTTGCCAGCGTTTCGACCTGGATGCGGCTTTCCTCTTCCACGATGCCCTTCGAGCGGTCCGTGGTGGGCACGTTGTGATCAACAACAGCCAGCGTCTTTTCGGGGGCGCGCACCTTGCGGCCTGTCAGGCGCAGGCCCTCGAAAGCCTGCGGGCTGGTCACTTCGTGCACAAGGTGGCGGTCGATATAGATCAGGCAGGTGCCGTCGGACTGCTCATC
>JANMIB010000345.1:0-1551 GCA_031375605.1 Allobosea sp.
GCATCGCCGCCGTCCGGCTGCCGCTTTGCGCCGCGTTGCCCGTTTTCGTTGCCGCGTTGCGAAACGGACGATCCGGCAAGCGAAACGACGGGGGAAGGCCGGAATGTGGCCTGCCACCGCGCATCGGAGGCAGATGAATTGCGCGCCAGGGCAAGGGAGTCCGCCACATGGCTGCCGGCGTGAATGTCACCACTCCCCTGATCGAGGCGCGCGGCCTGACCAAGCGCTTTGCACCGCCCGCGCGGCTGACGGACATGTTCCGCAGGCAGCGGGCGCAGACCCATGCCGTCAACATGGTCGATCTTGCCATAGGCCGGGGCGAAAGCATCGGGTTGCTCGGCGAGTCCGGCTGCGGCAAGACCACGACGGGCCGGCTGCTGCTCAAGCTGATCGAGCCGTCGGCCGGCGACATCCTGTTCGACGGAACGGCTGTGTCAGGGCTTGCCGGACCAAGCCTCATCGCCTTCCGCAAGCGGGCGCAACTGGTCTTCCAGAACCCGTTCGACGCGCTGAACCCCCGTTTCACCATCGAGCGGGCGCTGGCCGAGCCTCTGGTCAACACCGGCGTTGACCGCACCAGCCACCGTGACAAGGTCGAAAAAGCGCTGTCCCAGGTCAGGCTGCCACCCCTTGCCCGCTTCGAGGGGCTGTTTCCACACCAGTTATCCGGCGGGCAGCTCCAGCGCATCGTGCTGGCACGCGCGCTTGTCCTGGAGCCGGATTTCATCGTGGCGGACGAACCGGTGTCGATGCTCGACGTTTCGGTTCGTGCCGGGGTGCTCAACGTGATGCGCGAGGTGCGCGCCTCGCTGGGTCTGGCTGCGCTCTACATCTCGCATGACCTGGCGCTGGTCCGCTATGTCTGCTCGCGCACGCTGGTCATGTATCTGGGCCGGATCGTCGAGGAAGGGCCGACCGCCGACCTTCTGAAAACGCCGCTTCACCCCTACACCCGCGCTCTGATGCAGGCGGTCCCCGTGCCGCGGGTGGATCAATCGCGCGAGCCTTTGCCGATCATCGGCAATGTCTCCGATGCACGGGGGCAGCCGAAAGGTTGCAGTTTCCGTGACCGCTGCCCGCTCGCCATCGCCCGCTGCGCCGAGGACGATCCTGCCTTGCGCAGCGTGGCTCCCGGTCGCCGCGTGGCCTGCCATCTCGTCTGATCGACACGCCCGAAGGAACCTGACCCCATGAAGACACATGACGCCCTGCTGAACGCGATCAGCCTCGACGCGCCCTGGGAACTGGTGGAGCTGTTCGCCAGGACGCCGCGCTGGAAGCCCGCCGACGTGAACAACAGCGCGGACATGATCGTCGAGCGCCTCAGGGCCCATGGCGTGCCCGTCACGGTGCATGAACCCGAGATTTACCTGTCGATCCCGTTCGAGGCCTCCGTCACGGCGGGCGGACAGACGATGCGCGCCAAGCCCCCCGCCTACAGCGTCCCCACCGCCGGGGTCACGGCTGAGGTGGTCTATGTGCCCGCAGCCTATTCCCCATCCATCGGCAAGCTGTTCCACCGCAACCAGACCGTCACCGACATGGCGACGC
>JANMIB010000354.1:0-1758 GCA_031375605.1 Allobosea sp.
GGCTTTGTTTATTATGTCTCGATGACCGGGATCACCGGCGGCGTGATCGCGTCCTATGATGCTGTTGGCGATGCCGTGGCCCGCATCAAGGCGCACACGAGCCTGCCCGTGGCCGTGGGCTTTGGCGTCAAGACAGCCGCCGACGCGGCAGCTATCGCGCGAGGTGCTGATGGCGTCGTTGTCGGCTCGGCCCTGGTGGAGCGTGTGCGCCTGTCTCTGGATGCAGGCGGCAAGGCCACGGCAGGCACGGTCAAGGCCGTCACGGATCTTGTCGCGGAACTGGCGTCCGGCGTCCGCTCCGTGAACAAGGCGGCTTGACGCGGGGCCTGCCGGCTTCCCACATGATGTCCAGCGGGTGCTCTTCGCCGAGAGCGCTCTCTCCATAATCAAGGAACGTGCGCCATGAACTGGATCTCAGACGGGGTTTTGCCCAAGATCAAGACGCTGTTCAAGCGCGAGGCCCCTGACAACCTCTGGATCAAGTGCCCGGATTCCGGCCAGCTGGTGTTCCAGAAAGACGTGGAGGCGAACCAGTGGGTCATTCCCGGCTCGAACCATCATCTGCGCATGAAGTCGCTGGATCGCCTTCGCATGATGTTCGACGAGGCCAAATGGCTCGATGTCGCCTTGCCGGATGTGGCGGTTGATCCACTCAAGTTCCGCGACGAGAAACGCTATGTCGACCGCCTGCGTGATGCAAAGGCCAAGACGGCCATGCAGGACGCGTTCCGCATCGGCTTTGGCCGGGTCGAAGGCAACCCCACGACCATTGCCGTGCAGGATTTCGATTTCATGGGAGGCTCGCTCGGCATGGCGGCCGGTGAGGCCTTCATCAAGGGCGCAGAGACCGCCATCGAGAAGCGCACGCCCTACATTGTTTTTGCCGCGTCGGGTGGCGCGCGCATGCAGGAGGGTATCCTCTCGTTGATGCAGTTGCCGCGCACCACCGTCGCCACGCGCCGCCTGAAAGAAGCCGGTCTGCCGTATGTCGTGGTTCTGACCAACCCGACCACGGGCGGCGTCACGGCCTCCTATGCCATGTTGGGCGATGTGCATATCGCTGAACCCGGTGCCCTGATCGGGTTTGCCGGCCCGCGCGTGATCGAACAGACCATCCGTGAGAAGCTGCCTGACGGTTTCCAGCGCGCGGAATATCTCAAGGAGCATGGCATGGTGGACATGGTCGTGCATCGTCATGAGCTGAAAGCCACATTGGCCCGCCTTGCGCGGCTGCTGATGAAGCTGCCCGCGCCTGATGTCGCAGCCTGATTGAGCTTGGTTACCGGATCACTGCCACATGGCTGTCTCGATTGATGCGTTGATTGCGCGCCTTCTCGCGCTCCATCCCAAGGCCATCGATCTGTCGCTCGGGCGGATCGAGCGGCTGCTTGACGCGCTGGGTGACCCGCACAGGCGCCTGCCGCCGACCATCCATGTGGCGGGCACGAACGGCAAGGGATCGACCATCGCCTTCATGCGGGCCATGCTCGAAGCCCACGGGCTTCGCGTTCATGTCGACACCTCGCCGCATCTGGTGCGTTTCAACGAGCGCATCCGGCTGGGCGCGAAAGGCGGGGGAGTGCTGGTCGATGACCAGCGCCTGCTGGACGCCCTCCAGCGCTGTGAGGCGGCCAACAATTGCTTGCCCGTCAGCTTTTATGAAATCGTCACCGCGGCAGCCTTTCTCCTTTTCGCCGAGGAGCCGGCGGATGTTCTGTTGCTGGAGGTCGGCCTTGGTGGGC
Organism: Allobosea sp.; assembly: GCA_031375605.1. Lineage (GTDB taxonomy): Bacteria > Pseudomonadota > Alphaproteobacteria > Rhizobiales > Beijerinckiaceae > Allobosea. Next base: position 1,743 of record JANMIB010000354.1, read on the forward strand.
GTTTTGATGCCACCAA
>JANMIB010000388.1:0-2438 GCA_031375605.1 Allobosea sp.
CAGCGCCCTGCGCGCGCTGGACCGGGTCGGGCTCGCCAGCATGGCGGAGGCCTATCCTCACATGCTGTCCGGCGGGGAACAGCAGCGCGTGGCGCTGGCCCGCGCGATTGCGCCGCGCCCCGGTGTGCTCTTGATGGACGAGCCGTTTTCAAACCTCGACCGCCGCCTGAAGGACGCCGTGCGCGAGGAAACCGTGGCCGTGATCCGCGAGACGGGGGCCACATCGCTTGTGGTCACGCACGACCCGGAGGACGCGATGCGCATAGCGGACCGGATCGTCTTGATGCGCAAGGGGCTGATCGTCCAGTCCGGCCCCGGCGAAGAGCTTTACATGAATCCCAACAGCCTGTTCGTGGCGCGGTTTTTCAGTGACTTCAACGAAATCACCGCCGTGGTCAGCAAAGGCGCGGTCCAAACGCCATTTGGCCGCATTGCCACGCCACACTTGGATGATGGGCAACGCGCCGTGATCTGCATCCGTCCGCAGGCCGTCGTCTTGCGTGCCGCAGGCTTTTGCCTGCCGGGGCGGGTGCTGTCGCGCCGCTTTCTGGGCGAGGTCGATGTTCTGAATGTGGCTGTGCAGGGTTTTGATCGCCCCTTGACGATCCGCGCGCCGGAGCACAAGCCCTTTTCGGAAGGAGCGGATGTGGGGATCGACATCAAACGCGAGGAAGTCCTTGTGTTCTTGGATGCCGAACCCTAGTTTCCGGCACGAGGCTGGCCTGACATGACAGGCCGCGTATTTTTTTGATGCAAGGAGTTCGCCATGGGTGGCGTCAGTATCTGGCACTGGATCGTGGTCGGCATCGTCGTGATGCTGCTGTTCGGGCGCGGCAAGGTGTCCGAACTCATGGGCGATGTCGCCAAGGGCATCAAGTCCTTCAAGAAGGGCATGACTGACGAGGAAAATCCGCCGGCACCGACGGCCACCACCGAGCCGCCGAAGACCATCGACCAGGCAGCGCAGGCCGCTGCTCACAAGGTCGAGGCCGAACGCAAGGCCTGAAGGCCAAGCTGCCCCCAAACTGAGCGCGAGCCGGTCTTGCGCTGGATTTCTTGAATGTTTGACATCGCCTGGAGCGAAATGCTGGTCATTGGTGCCGTCGCGCTCGTCGTGATCGGCCCCAAGGACTTGCCCAAGGCGCTGCGCTCGGTGGGCGAAGCTGTCGGCAAGATCAAGCGCATGGCCGCCGAATTCCAGGGCCAGTTCAATGATGCGATGCGCGAGGCTGAGATTCACGACCTGAAAAAGCAGGTCGAGGATGTGGGTGGCTCGGTCAAGGCCGCGACAAATGTGGATTTCAACCCGATCCAGAGCATCCGCGACGAGATCAAGGGCACATCCGCAACGACTTCTTCCACAACGACCTCCTCCACGACGACGCCTTCAACCGCGCCGCTCTCGCTCGGCACCGATGTTGCCGCGATGCCGACCGCCGATCCGGTCATCCCGATGCCGGAGCTTCCGCCGGCCTTCGACCCGGCTGAATTGATGCCGCCCAAATCAGCTGCCGAAGCGCCAAAACCCAAGCGTGTCAGGAAAAAGCCCGCGCCCGCTGACGGAGACACAGCGTGACCGACGCGATTGCCGACGGCACGCCCAAAAGGCCGGGCGAGGACGACATCGAGGCTTCGCGCGCCCCTTTGATCGAACATCTGATCGAACTGCGCTCGCGGCTCATCAAGTCGATGGTCGCCTTCATGGTGCTGTTCTTCATCTGCTTTGCGGGTGCCACCTATATCTACAATGTGCTGGTGATGCCCTATGTCTGGGCGGCTGGCGGGCCTGAAAAGGCCAAGCTGATTTACACCGCACCACTCGAATATCTGTTCACGCAGATCAAGATCGCGGCGTTTGGCGCTGGTTTCTTCGCCTTTCCGGTGATCGCGACCCAGATCTACAAGTTCGTCGCGCCGGGCCTCTACAAGAACGAGCGCGATGCGTTCAGGCCATATCTCTTTGCCACGCCGGTGTTCTTCGTGGCGGGCGCTGCCATGGTGTTCTTCTTCGCCATGCCGGTGCTGATGCGGTTCTCGCTTGGCATGCAGCAACTTGCGACGGTCGATCAGGCCGGCATCGAACTTTTGCCCAAGGTCAGCGAATATCTCGCGCTGATCATGACGCTGATCTTTGCTTTCGGCATCTCGTTCCAGCTTCCCGTGGTGCTGACGCTGCTGGGGCAGGCGGGCATCATCGACGTGAAATTCCTCAAGGAAAAACGTCGCTACGCCATCGTCTTCGTCTTCATCGTGGCCGCCGTGTTGACCCCGCCGGACGTGCTCAGCCAGCTCATGCTCGCCGTGCCGATGCTGCTGCTCTACGAGCTGTCCATCTTCTCCGTCGGCTATGTCGAGAAAAAGCGCGCCGCGAAGAAGGCGCTGGAGGATGCCGCCTCGGTTTGAGGTGTGTTGAGCGTCATGCTCGGGCTTGTCCCGGG
>JANMIB010000394.1:0-2238 GCA_031375605.1 Allobosea sp.
GCGAAATGTTGTCGAGCGAATAGCCAAACAGGTACATGAAGCCGAAGGTGCCCATCAGCGAAATCGGCAACGTGATCGTTGGGATGAGCGTTGCCGTGAGCCGCTTCAGGAACACGAAGATCACGAGGATCACGCACAGGGTTGCGATCACCAGCTTCTCCAGGACCTTCTCGACGGAGGCTTTGATGGGTGCGGCCCTGTCATTGAGGACCGCCAGTTCGATGGAGGCAGGTAGCTGATCGCGGAAAGCGGGCAGGCGGTTGCGGATTTGCTGCACGACATCAACCGTGTTGGCATCAGACTGGCGATAGACAGCAAGGATGATCGAACGCTGGCCATTGTACCAGCTGGCAGTCTGGTTGTTTTCGACGGAATCGATGACCGTGGCGACATCCTCGAGCTTGATCGGCACGCCGTTGCGCTGCGCGATGATTAGACCGCCGTACTCGGACGCTTTCTCGAGCTGGCCTGTTGCGCCAAGCGTCAGCCGCTGACGTTCGCCGGAAATCGTGCCGACAGGCGAATTGGAGTTTGCCGCCTGCACAGAGGCCCGCACCTCATTCAGCGTCAGGCCCCGCGCGGAGACCGAATCAGGATTCACATAGATGCGCACGGCATATTTCTGTGCGCCGAAGACGTTGACCTGCGAGACGCCCTGAATTTGCGAAATCTGCTGCTGCAGGATGGTTTCGGCATATTCGTTGACGCTGGACAGCTGCTGTGTGCCCGATGTCAGGACCAGGAACAGCACGGGTTGGTCGGCAGGATTGGCCTTCCGAAAGGAGGGCGGTGCTGGCAGATCCTGCGGCAAGCGGCGCGCGGATGCGCTGATGGCGGACTGCACATCGAGCGCGGCGCCATCGATGCTGCGGTCTAGATCGAACAGGATGGTGATCGAGGTCGATCCCTGCTGCGAAATCGAGGACATCGACGCAATGCCGGCGATGGAGGCAAGCTCGCGCTCAAGTGGCGCAGCAACCGAGGTGGCCATTGTCTCCGGGCTGGCACCGGGCAAGCGCACCTGAACGTTGATGGTCGGAAAGTCCACACGCGGGAGAGCCGCAACCGGCAATTGCCGGAAGGCAAAGAAGCCGAAGACCACGAATGACAGCATCATCAGCGTGGTCATCACAGGGCGGCGAATGCAAAGTTCAGGAAGCGACATCTGTTTCGTTCCTTTTGCCCTGGGGCATATGGATCTTGTTGGTCAAGATAGACCAGTCAGTTGTTCAACCAGGGCCTTCAGCCCTGGGTCGGACGCTGCTGCTGCGCGGCGGGAGCGCCACCAGCAGGAGCACCACCAGCAGGAGCACCTCGAGCAGGAGCATTGCCAGGCTGGCGGACCACGACACGCGCGCCGTTTGTCAGAAGAAGATGCCCGTCAGTCACAAGCGTTTCACCGCCCTGCAATCCACTGGTCAGCACGGTCTGGCCATCCGAGATGCGGTTGACGACTACTGGGCGTACCCGCGCGACATCACCTTCAACCACGAACACAAATGTTCCAGTCTGTCCCGTCTGCACCGCTTCGCGCGGCACCACGAGCGCGTTATTCTCGGTGCGCAAGGTCAGGCGGACATTGCACAGAGCACCCGGCCACAACATCTCGTCAGCATTCTCGAAAGCGGCGCGGGCCGTGATGGTTCCGGTGGTCGCATCCACGATGTTGTCAACGAAAGCCACCCGGCCCGTGGCAGACTTCGGCAATCCCTGCGGTGTGGCAACGGCGGACGAGCCTGTGTCCGTGATCGCGCCCTTCAGGTCGATCAGGTAGCGCTGGGGCACGGCAAACGCCACGTAGATCGGGCTGGTCTGGTTGATCGAGGCCAGAACGGGCGAGCCATCACCGGTCTTGGCGATGTTGCCAGCTTTCAGGCCTGCCGCACCTATCCGGCCAGAAATGGGCGCTGACAGCGTGTAGAAGCTCAGCTGCACCTTGAGGTTGTCGATATTGGCTTCGCTCGCCCTGACAACGGCGCGCTGTGTCTCGGCCAGTGCCTTGGCCTGATCAAGACGCTGTTCGGATGCAAAATCGCGCCGCGCAAGCTCCTGCGCGCGCTTGTAGTCGGATTCGTTGGCGGCGAGCTGCGCCCGGTCACGTGAGAGTGTTGCCTCCGCCTGCCTGATCTGGGCCTCGATCTGGCGGGAATCGAGCTTGAACAGCAGATCACCGGCCTTGACCGATGCGCCATCCTGAAAGGCGACTTCCATGATCTGATATATATATATATATATATA
>JANMIB010000404.1:0-2017 GCA_031375605.1 Allobosea sp.
GCCAGAGCATGCCGGATCATGGCGCGGGTTGTTTGACCACAAAAACATCACCGGCGCGATGATGGCGATTTTCCTGATGATCGGGCTGTATGTGGCGCAGGCCCGCTCGACCTGGATCGGCTACACGCTGGCGGTGCTGGCCGCGATCTTCCTGTTCTTCACCAAGTCGAAAACCGCGATGGCCCTGGGGCCGATGGTGTTCGGGCTGACATTCGTGGCCGCAAGGGTGCGCTCGGGCTGGCTGCGCGGCCTTCTGGTCATCCTGCCGCTGGTGATGATCATGGCGTTGACCTTCGGCACAGTGTTGTCGCGGGAACTGAAGGGCATCCTCGACATGATCTCGCCGGGCCAGACCTTCACGGGCCGGATCGAGCTGTGGGATTTCGCGCTTGATCTGCTCAACGAGCGGCGTTTCACCGGCTACGGGCTGGAAGGTTTCTGGGGGTCTGACAGGGTCAAATTCGCCGAAGGCCGCACCGATGATGTCGGTTTTGCGCAGGGCATGATGCACGCCCACAACGGCTATGTGGATGCCGCCATCACCATGGGCATCCCCGGTTTCGTGCTGGTGATCCTCACCTTCGTGCTGTTGCCGTTTCGCGACTGGGTCATGGTGAGGCACACGGCGGGCAATGACCGCATGGCACTGCTGTTTGCGCGCATCTGGCTGCTGGCCCTTTACAGCGCCTGCCTTGAGAGCTTCTTCTTCCGCCGGGCAGATCCTGTCTGGTTTGCCATGCTGCTTGCGGTTCTGGGCTTGAGGCTGCTGGCGACATGGCGGCTCAGGACGACGTGACAGAGAATTTCACGTCAGGGCCTTTCGGCTTGCAGCGCGTGATGTCCGTGCCAGCCCGTGTTCGGTCTTGTTCCATTGGCTTGGAGCCCTGACATATTCGACAATGGCCATCCAGGCGGCGGCAGACACCAGAAGATAATAGACAGGCGCAAGCGGGAGCCAGGGCCAGAGATCCTGCAGGCCCCTGTGGCGGGCACCCATCACAAGCGGCGCGATCATGGCCAGCATGCCAGACAAGAACAGCGTCAGCCACAAGGTGATCAGCAGCACGGCTCCCGCTGATGACGGTGTCGGCATCCCGTAGATGATCAGGCTCGCAGCCGTGGCGAGCACGAACACCGGATAACCCAGCGCACTGAGCAGCGTTCCCGCGCACAGGGACAACAGCGCAAAGCCTTTCGCCAGCCCGGTTTCGCGCAGCATCAGGTGCGGTGTCCGAGTATGTGTCACGAGAGTCTGGACAAAGCCCTTCATCCAGCGGACACGCTGCTTGAACCAGAGCGGGAAATGAGCGGGCGCTTCCTCCAGCGTGTCGGATGGCAGATCCATGATGCGGTAGCCGCTGCGGATCAAGCGGAACGAGAGATCGGCATCCTCTGTCACATTCCACGCATCCCAGCCTCCGATCCTGCGCATTACATGGGTGCGGAAATGGTTGCTGGTTCCTCCCAGCAGGATGGGCAGGCCGACCCTGATCAACCCGGTGTTCACGACATCGAACAGAGCCGCATATTCCAGCGCGAAGACCCGTGACAGCGGCATTAGGTAGCAAACGCACCAAGCACAAGAACCATGTTTTATGCTTGCTGGCAAGCAAGCATATGCTAAGTCTCGGTTGCGGAGGGCAGTATGAGCGATTCGGGTCAAAGCAGCGGCGGCAAGGCGAGGGCAAAGTCCCTGACTGCTGAGCGTCGGAAAGAAATTGCAGTCGAAGCAGCGAAAAAGAGATGGGCACCCGGCAATTTTTCGCCGGATGCGCCGCCTGCGCCAGCGTTCGCTAAACTTGTAGGATCGCTCGATCTGGGTGGCGCAGACTTGGATGTTTACATCCTCAGCAACGATGCTCGTGTCATATCCTTGAATAAAGTGGTCAAAGCCATCACTGATAAAGATGGTGGGAACCTAGGAGAATATATAGGGGTTTCAGCCTTAAAAGACTTTATCGACAAGGACTTAGTCCTAGGAGAAAGTTACGAGTTTGATATCCCCGGAACGCAGTTT
>JANMIB010000441.1:0-9497 GCA_031375605.1 Allobosea sp.
GCCTCGCAGGTCAGCGTCAGCACTTCGGCATCGGCGGCTTCGGCGTCGCTGCGGCCCAGGGATTCGATGCCGGCTTGCCAGAATTCGCCCGGCTCCCCGCTGCGCATCCGGAACACCGGCCCCAGATAGCAATAGGAGCCTGCCTCGCCGGCCCGCGCATTTGCCAGATGGTCGCGGCAGACCGGAATGGTGAATTCAGGACGAAGGCACATCTCGCGCCCGTCCGCATCCTGGGTCATGAACATGCGCTTGCGCAGATCCTCGCCCGAGACTTCCAGGAAAATGCCGGCAGATTGCAGCACGCCCGGCTCGGCCAGCCCATAGCCATGCCGTTGGAACACGGCGAGCAAAGCCGTTCCGAACCCTGTGCTGGCCGCGCCAATCGTCATGAACCGCTGTCCGCCCCGCTGAAACATATCTGCCGGGTGTCCTAACAGCGCCAAACGCCAAGTGCGACCCTTTTCAGCGCGCAGGGTGAACAGGATCGGGACCACATGACAGCGCACCGAGAATTATTTTTGCTCCGATGTCGAAATCTGCAAAGGCTGTTCGTCCTTGGTGTGTCGAAACCATTTGATGAGGACTGAACAATGACCACCCTTCCTGTGACCACCCTTTATGCCCTGCCGCTTGCGGTGATCTTTCTGGGCCTGTTCATGAATGTGACCATGGCCCGCTCGAAGCTGTCGCTCTCCATCGGCGATGGCGGCAATGTCGATCTGCACGAACGCATCAGGAAGCACGGCAACTTCGTCGAGTGGGTGCCGATGGTGCTGATCCTGATGGTGCTGGCCGAAGCCGGTGGCACCGGCGCGCTCTGGCTGCATGCCGCAGGCGCGCTGCTCACCATCGGCCGCGTGCTGCACGCCATCGGCCTGAAAGCCGACGCACCGCTCAACCCGCTGCGCATTGCCGGCAACAGCGGCGGCATGCTCGCCGTCGCCATCCTTGTCATCGCGCTGGTCCGCAGCGCAACCGGACTGTGACCCCGATAACCACGCGACAACACCCCGACCCAAGGAGAATTCCGATGAAATACATGGCTTTGATCTACTCCGACCCGGCCCTTGCACCGGCCTATGGCACGCCTGAATTCGGTGCCATGATGCAAGGCTATGGCGCGCTGAACGCCGCGATGAAGACCGCCGGCGTGTTTGTGTCAGCCGAACCGCTCCAGGGCATTGAAACCGCCACATCGCTGAAGGTGCGCGGCGGCAGGGCCGAGACGATGGACGGCCCGTTTGCCGAAACCAAGGAGAGGCTCGGCGGCTATTACATCATGGAGTGCGCCGATCTGGACGAGGCACTGCGCTATGCCGCCATGATCCCCACGGCATCTTACGGCACCATCGAGGTGCGCCCGCTGGCCGATTACAGCCGTTGATCTCCGGTTCAGACCCGGCCCTGACACCCGCCGCCCCCGATCTTGCCTCCCCCGATCTTGCTGCCAGCATCGCGAAGCTGGCGCGGCAGGACCGGGGGCGGCTTCTGGCGGCACTGATCGCCCGCTTTCGCAGCTTTGATCTGGCGGAGGAGGCGCTGCAGGACGCGCTGATGTCAGCGCACACCCACTGGAGCCGTTTTGGTATGCCGGACAATCCGCAAGGCTGGCTGCTGACGGTGGCGGCGCGCAAGGCGATCGACCGGCTGCGCAAGTCAGCCCGTGACCGGCAGGCGGCTGACGAGATCGCGCATCTCGCTGCTTCTGCAAACGAGGACGACCATGACATTCCCGATGACCGTCTGCGCCTGATTTTCACCTGTTGCCACCCGGCGCTCGAGGCCAAGTCGCGCATCGCGCTCACCTTGCGCACGCTGGGCGGGCTGACCACGCCGGAAATCGCCCGCAGCTTCCTTGATGCCGAAACCACGATGGGCCAGCGCTTGAGCCGCGCCAAATCCAAGATCGCCAGCGCGGGCATCCCCTTTGCCGTTCCTGGCCCGGAGGCCTGGACCGAACGGCTCAATTCGGTGCTGGTGGTGATCTACCTCATTTTCAACGAAGGCTATTTCGCCAGCCAGGGCGAAACTCCGCTGAGGCAGGCGCTGTGCGACGAGGCGATCCACCTTGCGCGCCTTCTCGACCGGTTGCGCCCCGACGAGCCTGAAACCCTCGGTATCCTGGCGCTGATGCTCACCATCCATGCCCGCCGCTGCGCCCGCCTGGGGGTTGCTGGCGTGGTGCCGCTGGAAGCGCAGGACCAGGCCTTGTGGGACAAGGGCCTGCTCGCCGAGGCCGATGCGCTGCTGGAGCGCGCCATGGCGCGCCGCGCACCCGGCCCATTCCAGATACAGGCCGCCATCGCCGCGCTGCACAGCCAGCCCGGCCCACGCGATTGGCACCAGATCGTGCTGCTCTATGATTCGCTCCTGCGCATGGATGCCAACCCTGTCATCCGCCTCAACCGCGCCGTGGCGCTGGCCGAAATCGGTGCTTTGCAGCCAGCCCTGGGCGAACTCGCACTCCTCGCCGAGCCGTTGGCAACCTACCAACCCTATCACGCCGCCCGCGCCGACCTCCTCGCCAAGGCCGGGCAACACGACGCTGCGCTCGCCGCCTACGACCTTGCGATCAGGATGGCGGCCACAAAGGCTGATGCGGTGTTTCTGGAGGGCAGGCGGACGGAGGTGCAATGAAAGGGATGTTGCCAGTCCAGCAGTGTCATCACTGGCCCTGTGCCGGTGATCTGGGTTGTCGATGCACGGTGATTTCCGTGTGGAGATGGCTGCCACAAGGGCAGCCATGACACTGGGATCATTGTTCAATGATGGCGTTATTGCTCACGCCGCAAATCTTTCCCCGCCATAATAATCCACATAGCGCGGGTCGATGTGGGCAACGGGGAGCACGACCAGCACGTCCGTGGTGCCGAATTGGTGGTCGATGACGGCGCCGTCTCCGAAGCGGGCACCGATGCGCAGATAGCCCTTGAGCAGCGGGGGCAGGGCTTTCAGCGCGGCCTTGGCATTGATGGCGTGGGGCGGCAGCGTGTCCATCGGCACGTGATTGGACGGATGGGCGCGGGCGCTCCACTCGCCGGTGGCGCGGGCGTGGTGGTGCAGGAAGCCGAGGCGTTCGCGCAGGCTGGCCGGGTCCACGCCCTCCAGCGAGGCGCAGCCGAACATCACGTCGATGCGGTGGTGGCGCACATAGGTCCAGATCCCGCGCCAGAGGAGTTCCACGGTTTTCTTGGTGCGGTAGCCTTCCAGCACGCAGGACCGGCCAAGTTCGAGAAAGCGCTTGCCCCTGTGCCGCGCGATCAGGCTGGCGATGTCGAACTCGCCCTGGCTGTAAAAGCCGGTGCTGCCTGCCCTGTCCTGGCGCAGCAGACGGTAGGTGCCGACCACCATCGGGCGCGGCTTGCGGCCAGGGCGGATGTCAAGCCGCGATGTGTCGACCACCAGAAGATGATCGCAGACGGCGTCGAACGCGTCGATGTCGCGCCTGAGGAGTTTGCAGCGCGCATTCGGCACAGCAGCCATTTCCTCATGGAACACCTGATAGCGCAGGCGCTGGGCCCGGCGCACGTCGCGCGCAGATTTCGCCAGCCTGATCTGCAGATGGCCGGATTTGCCCAGAACCTTCGGCAGGCCATGGTTGGCAAACTGCCGGGCGGGAAACGGCACGATCTGGTGCGGCAGGCTGGACAGGAAGGCGAGGGCCGGCTCGGGCATGCGCATGCTGCGCAGATCGAAGCGGAACGTGTCAGGCGCGGGACCATTCAACATGGGATGTCAGTTCCATCCTGCCATGATCAGGGGCTGGCGACGATTCGCCTGCGATATCTGTCGTGCTGCTACGCGTTACATAGGCCATGAACGGCACCGTGACAGCTGCGTGACGAAAATATGACAGCGATGGCGAGGCTGTCTGCTCAGGCTGCGCTGCTGTGGGACGGGTCTGCCGCCAGCTTCAGCCACAGCGCGAGCTGGTCGCGCACCAGCGGCTTGGGCAGGCAGTCATCAAAGCCAGCGGCCATCGCGGCCTGTCGGTCATCGGCGGAGACGTTGGCGGTGACGGCGATCAGCGGCAGGCGCTGCATCACACCCATCGCGGCCTCCTCATCGCGGATCAGCCGCGCGGCCTTCAGCCCATCCATGATGGGCATGCGCACATCGAACACGCCGAGCGCGAAGGGTTCGGTCTCGCCCGTCAGCGCCGCCGTCATCAGCGCCACGGCTTCCTGCCCATTCTTGGCCCAGACGGGCTCAGCCCCCAGCTTTTCCAGCGTGCGGCGGGCCAGCAGCGCGTTGATCTCGTTGTCTTCGGCCAGCAGCACACGCAGCCTTGGTGCACCGGCCTGCGCCATGGCCACCGTGGGAGTAGCGCCCGCCAAACGTTCTTGTTGCGTCTCGGGCGGTCTCAATTGCGCCAGCAACGAGCGTCCGCGCACCGGCTTGACCAGAAAACCGTCAAAACCCGCAGCGGCCGGCGCGCCAAAGCTGCGCCGCTCGAACGGGGACAACACGATGACGCGGCGCGAAACGCCCGCAGCACGCGCCAGAATGGCCATCTCCCGCGCATTTTCGGCGCCAAGCGCATGGTCAACCAGCAGAACATCGAATGTCTGCAGGATCAGGAGTTCTTCCGCATGATGGACGGTTCTGGCCAGCGTGACCGTCACGCCGACCCTGAGCGCAGCCTCCATCATGTAGGACGCCTCGAAGGGCGCGGCAGAAACCAGCAGTGCCTGCAGTTCGGGGCCTCCGGCAAATACCTGACCCGCTGCCTGGGCCTCTGCCTTGGCCTCTCGCACCAGTGGCAGCTTCACGGTGAAGGCAGAGCCCGTGCCCGGCGTGCTTGTCACGTCGATGTCGCCGTTCATCAGCTTGATCAGGCGCTTGACGATGGCCAACCCAAGGCCCGAACCCCCATGCGTGCGGGCGGTGGTCTCGTCCGCCTGCTCGAACTCCTCGAAAATCGCATCCAGCCGGTCCGCCGCGATGCCCGGCCCGGTGTCCTCCACCACAATCCTGACATCGCCGCCGTCCAGGCCAAGCCTGACGCCGATGCCGCCTGCTTCAGTGAACTTCACGGCATTGCCCACGAGGTTGATCAGGATCTGGCGCACGCGGTCAGCATCGCCCAGCACCTTCTTCGGCATGGCAGGGTCAGCGATGGTCGCCAGCGACAGCCCCTTGTCGTGTGCCTTGGGAGCCAGCAGTTCGACCACGCCCTCGGTCAAAGCGACAAGATCGAAGGGCTCTTCGCTCAGGGTCGTGCGGCCCGCCTCGACCTTGGAAAAATCGAGAATTTCCTCTATCAGCGACAAAAGGGCATCCCCTGATGTGCGCAGCGCCCTGACATAGGTGGTTTGCTCGGGGTCCAGCCGTGTGTCGTTCAGCAAGTCCGCCATGCCGATGATGCCGTTCAGCGGCGTGCGGAATTCGTGGCTGACGGTGGCCAGAAAGCGCGATTTTGCTTCGTTTGCGCTCTTGGCATGGGCCAGCGCCTCATCAAGCTGCTGTTCGGAGGCAACCCGCGCGGTCACATCGCGCCCGACCCGCTGGACCAGCTGCGTGCCATCCGGCATTGGCAGGGTCGTTTCGGCCCATGAAATCCAGCGTTCGCCATCCGGCCCGCTGATGAGCTCGTCGATCAGGCGGGTGCCATCAGGCCTGATCTCGATGAGGTGGACCGACAGCGGCGGGGTGCTGAATGACGCACCGACCAGCGCTTCGACCGTGCATCCGCACAGCGCCGCATAGGCGAGATTGGCATAGGTGATCGGCCCGCCGACAACGCGCCGCACGATCAGGTCTCCCTGCGCCTCGATCAGGCTGCGATGCTGCTCCTCGCTTTCGGTGACAGCGAAGAGCTTGTCGTTGAGCACTTCGGTGGCGCGGGTCAGCTCGTCCGCGCGAAGCTGAAGTTGCCGGTGGTCGCGCGTCAGCACCCAGGCCGCAGCCGTGGCGATGGCCGCAGCCAGTGCCAGCACGCCACAAAGTCCCGCCAGCAGGATGGTGCCCTGGTCCAAAACCTGTGCCTCTCGTTGCCACTTGGGTAACGAAAGAGCCATGGCAGTGGTTTCCGTTCAGGTAATATCATCCGCCTTTGTGCTGGCGTGGTTGCGGCGGGGTAAATGGAACAGGCGCCTCATGGAGTTTTTGGGGCATCCGGTGTCATCCCCGGCCGTTTGGGCCGCCGGGGATGACACCTAAGAGCCTTGTCATATCCCTACCCGCGAGGCGCTTTGTACAGGCTCTGCTGATCAGCCCTTGATCATCTGGTAGGCCGGCAAGGTCAGGAAGTCGGCGAATTCGGATGCCAGCGACATCTCCTTGAACAGCTTGGCAGCTTCCGGGAAGCGTCCGCCACTGAAGGCTGCTTCGCCGATTTCGCCCTTCACCTTGTCCAGTTCCTGCGCATAGTGCGTCTCGAACCAGGCTGGCGTCACCGTGGTGCCGCCTTCAAGCTGAACGCCATACTTGATGAACTGCCAGATATGCGCGCGGGAAATTTCCGCCGTGGCCGCATCTTCCATCATGTTGTAGATCGGCACCGCCCCGCGCCCGCGCAGCCACGCTTCCATGTATTGCACGCCCACGCGGATGTTCTCGCGGAAACCAGCCTCGGTGCGGGTGCCCTGATGTGCTTCAAGGAGATCCGCGCGGCTGATGTTCACATCCTCGCGCAGCTTGGCTAGCTGGTTCGCGGCCGGCATCATGCGGTTGAAAACCTCCATGGCCACCGGCACCAGATCAGGGTGCGCCACCCAGGTGCCGTCATGGCCATTGCCCGCCTCGCGCTCCTTGTCGGCCTTGACCTTGGCAAAGGCGGCGGCGTTGGCCTCGGGGTTGTTCTTGATCGGGATCTGCGCTGCCATTCCGCCCATGGCGAAGGCTCCGCGGCGGTGGCAGGTCTTGACCAGCAGCAGCGAGTAGGCCTGCAGGAAAGCCTTGCTCATCACCACCTGGGAACGGTCCGGCAGGACATAGTTCGGGTTCTTGGCCAGCTTTTTGATGAACGAGAAGATGTAGTCCCAGCGTCCACAATTGAGGCCAGCCATGTGGTCCTTCAATTCGAAGATGATTTCGTCCATCTCGAAGGCTGCCGGCAGCGTCTCGATCAGGACCGTGGCCTTGATCGTGCCGACCTTGAGCCCGAGTGCGCCCTGCGCATGGACCATCACGTCATTCCACAGGCGTGCTTCCAGATGGCTCTCCATCTTCGGCAGATAGAAGTAAGGCCCCGAGCCAGCGGCGATGGCAGCCTTGGCATTGTGGAACAGATACATGCCGAAATCGAACAGAGAGCCGGACAGCGCGTCGCCATCAATGGTGATGTGCTCCTCCATCAGGTGCCAGCCGCGTGGGCGCACCACCAGCACGGCAGGGTTCGGGCCGAGCTTGTAGGCCTTGCCGGATGTCGGATCGGTGAAATCGAGCTTGCCGGCCCAGCGGTCCTTGAGATTGATCTGGCCTTCGATGCAGTTCGTCCAGGTCGGCGAGTTGGCATCCTCGAAATCGGTCATGAAGACCTTGGCGCCGCAGTTCAGCGCATTCACGACCATCTTGCGGTCCGTCGGCCCGGTGATCTCGACACGGCGATCCATGAGATCGGCGGGGATCGGGGCGACCGTCCAGTCACCATCGCGCACATGCCGGGTTTCAGGCAGGAAGTCAGGCGTCTCGCCAGCATCAAAGCGCTTCTGGCGCTCGGTGCGCAAGGCCAGCAGGCGCTTGCGGGTCTCGTCGAAGCGGCGGTGCAGGTCAGCCACGAAGGCGAGCGCATCGGTTGTCAGGATTTCGTCAAAGCGCGAGTTGATCGCGCCTTTGATGATGATGCCCTTGGGGGCGGATATGGTCGGCATGTCTGGTCTCCTGCAGGTTTCACCTGCTGCAAATGTCATGGCGGGGTTATCATGCGATGCCATTTTCTCCGAAAGATACCAAAAGGCGTCATCACTCTTTCCATTTCAGAAAGAATGATCTGTCCTGATAACGAACGCGTGACAGATGTAACGGCTTTGGCTGACGCCCCGAACTGACTGCAACGGACACATTCTGGCCGTATGAAACACAACCTGGAGGATCACCGATGAAGTTCCTGTTTGCAGCGCCGGTCGCAGCCCTGATGATGATGGCTCCTGCGTTTGCCGCCGATTTCAAGCCCTACAACAAGGTCGAGTTCGACAAGTTGGTGGCGTCTGGCCAGCCTGTGCTGGTGCATGTCCATGCCGACTGGTGCCCGACCTGCAAGCGCCAGCTCACCGTTCTCGGCCCGATGCTCAAGGATGCGGCGAACGCCAAGGTCAATGCCATCACGGTCGATTTCGACACCGAAACCGCCTTCAAGCAGGCCAACCGCATCGGCGGCCAGTCCACCCTGATCGCCTACAAGGGCGGCAAGGAAGTGGCCCGCTCGGTGGGTGTGACCGATGCGGCCGCGATTGGCGGACTGGTCGCCCAGGCCAGGTAAGATCAGGCAAGAGCGCCACCCTGACCCTCCCCGCTTGGCGGGGAGGGAAAGCCCAGCATTGTAAATAGCTGCCGGACAATCGCATTGATCATTGTCCACAAATGCCAGCCGTTCCCTCCCCATCCTGATCCGGGGTGTTCCCCGGATCAGCGTCATCATAGCAACTTCGGCAACAGCCCGAGTTGCTTGGGGAGGGCAGGGTGGGGCTCTTCGATAGACAACCAAGGTCGCCATGCTCGCCATCCTCTCCTCCTACGCCGCAGGCATGCTGACAACGCTGAACCCCTGCGTGCTGCCGGTTTTGCCGATCGTCATGGCCACGGCATTCAACGGAGGCAGGTTTGGTCCGGTTGTGCTGGCCGCCGGGTTGTCGCTTGGATTCACGACCATCGCGCTCGCCGTTGCGGCCACTGGTGCCTTTCTGGGTCTGGACCCATCGGTGCTCAAGATCGTTGCCGCCGTGATGTTCATCGCCGCTGGCTGTCTTTTCCTGTTCAAGCGCCTTCAGGACGGCATGTCGGGGCTGATGCAGCCGCTGGCCGACCGTGCCAACACCTTGTCCATGGGGGCAAACACAGGTTCGCTCGCGGGCCAGTTCGGCATCGGGCTGCTGCTCGGTGTGGTCTGGTCGCCTTGCTCCGGCCCTGCGCTGGGCGCGGCCATCGGTCTGGCGGCGCAGGCAGGCGGGCTGGGCGATGCGGCGATCCGCATGGCCTTCTTCGGGCTGGGCGCAGGCACCATCCTTGCGCTGATCGCCTATGGCTCGCGGGCCGCCGTGACAGCGAACCGTGCGCGGCTGATGAGCATCGCAAACGCTGCGAAGCCAGTGGCGGGCATTCTCTTCATTGGCCTCGGCGTCGCGACCCTCACAGGCTATGACAAGGTGATGGAACGCGCCATCACCAATGCCATGCCGGACTGGCTGATCAACCTCACGACGTCGGTGTAATTTATCCCATCGCCATCAGCAGGGCGAGGCCGACGCTGCCCACGGCGATGCGCCAGTAGGCGAAAGGCTTGAAGCCATAGTTCGAGACGATGTCGAGCAGCTTCTTCACAACGACAAGCCCTGCCA
>JANMIB010000461.1:0-5465 GCA_031375605.1 Allobosea sp.
GCCTGGGCCGCAGCAAGACACCGGTGCTGCTCAAGATCGCGCCTGATCTGACCGAGGTTGATCTGGATGGCATCGTCACTGTCGCCTTGCGCCGTGACATCGATGGCCTGATCGTGGCCAATACGACAACGGACCGTCCAGCGGGCTTGCGGGGTACTTCGCGGCAGGAAACGGGCGGTCTTTCAGGCAGGCCCGTGTTCTCGCGCTCCACCCGTGTGCTGGCACAGACAGCCCAGCGCCTTGAGCGCAAGGTGCCGCTGATCGGTGTGGGCGGTGTCGAGGATTGGCACGGCGCTCTCGCCAAGATCGAGGCGGGTGCGAGCCTCGTGCAGCTCTACACCGCCATGATCTACAAGGGCCCTGGCCTGTTTGGCACGATCAAGGCTGGCCTGCTGGACTATCTGGAGCGCACAGGTGCCGCAGACATCGGCCAGTGCGTCGGCCGCCGCATGGGCGAGTATGCTGCGGTTAAAGAAATCTAGCGCCGCCCGAACAGCCTGAGCAGCAGCCAGGCCGGTACGACGATAAGCGCTCCAGCCACGACCCACTGGGCCACGTCGCGGATGGCATCTGTGCCCAGGTTGAGGATGGACGACACGAAATTGCCCATGGCGGCAAACAGGGCACGTGGTGTCAAGCCGAGAAAGGCCATGATCGCGCCAACGATCAGCGACAAGAATATCAGCTTGATGATCACGCTGAGCGGCGAGCCGCCCATGGCGCGTTCCAGTCTGGGATCTGGCATGTTGTGGCCTCTTGTCCTGATGGTCGATCACGGTCACGGAGTGCATTGTCTGCGCTCTGAACCGCTATCCATGTGTGAGAGCAACGCTCTATGAAGCCTGATCTGATGGGCTCCAGCCCGTTGCGGCAATCTTGGATGCGAGGATCACGGCCTGCGTGCGGCTGTCAACTCCCAGTTTCTGCAGAATCGCGGAGACATGGGCCTTCACGGTCGCCTCCGACACGCTCAGTTCATAGGCGATCTGCTTGTTGAGCAGTCCTTCCGAGAGCATCATCAGCACGCGCACCTGCTGCGGCGTCAATGTCATCAGGCGCTTGATCGTGTCGGCGGTCTCGGAGTCCTGTCCGGTGGCAAAATCGATGCCAGCGGGCACCCAGACATTGCCACCCAAGACAGACTGCACAGCTTCCGCCATCTGCGCCGCATCAAGTGTCTTGGGCATGAAACCCAGCGCGCCAAATTCGATGCAGCGCTTGACCACGCCCGGATCATCATTGGCGGAGACCACCATCAGGGGCACGTGCGGATGATCCGCCCTCAGGAAGAGCAGGCCGGAAAAACCCTGGACGCCAGGCATGGTCAGGTCCAGTAAGATGAGATCGACATCAGCCCCCGTTGACAGCATCGCCGTCACCTCGTCGAAGGAGCCGGCCTCCGACAGTGACGTTCCCGGCAGTGCCGACGTCAATGCCTGCCGCAAAGCCCCGCGAAACAGCGGGTGATCGTCGGCAATCAGGATGGATGGACCTTGCTCTGATGACATCAGGCTACTCCCGGCGAATTGTTTGGCTTTTGCCGAAATTAGCACATGTCCCACCCGCTGTGGCAAGGCATATGACGTTGATTTCAAATGAAAAATGGGATCTTCGCAAATGCAATTTTTGGGTATTTTATTGTTTGATTGGTGTCTTGACCTGATTGCGTGAGTATATCATGCGCCGATTCAATCACAGATAAAGTTTGTAAAAATACAATCACATATTATTATTGTATTTAAAAACACATCCAGAAAAAGTTATTCCAATTGATGAAGCTAAGTTAACACATTGCCATTGTGTTTTTGGACGCATGATGTTTTTGCTTACAGCGGTTCTGAACTGAATCGGGCAGTGATGCCTGCATAACAATCAATATGTGCCAGCCTGCCAGTTCTCGCGTGCTTTTTCGAGCAACGCCTGGACGATGTTGAAGCGGTGCATCTAAGGGGGATGACATGACGGCAATTTCAGCCAAAGAGGAACGATCACGCCCGATGACGCGTGAGGAGAAGAAGGTCATTCTGGCCTCTTCCGCTGGAACCATCTTTGAATGGTACGATTTCTATCTATACGGCTCGTTGGCAGCGATCATCGGTGCACAGTTCTTCTCATCCTTTCCAGAAGCAACCCGGAACGTTTTCGCTCTGCTGGCGTTTGCCGCGGGCTTCCTGGTTCGTCCGTTCGGCGCACTTTTCTTCGGACGTCTCGGAGACATCGTCGGTCGTAAGTACACCTTCCTGATGACCATCGTGATCATGGGTGTTTCGACATTCATTGTCGGTTGTCTGCCGAACTACGCCTGGTTCGACCAGTATGGCGTGGGCTGGATCGCCCCGGTTGTCCTCATTGCTCTGCGCATGCTGCAAGGTCTTGCCTTGGGTGGCGAATATGGTGGCGCGGTGATCTACGTCGCCGAACATGCTCCGAACAATCGCCGCGGGTATTTCACTGCCTGGATCCAGACAACAGCAACGCTTGGCTTGCTGTTGTCGTTGATGGTGATCCTGATCGTGCGGTCCTACACAGGTGAAGCCGAGTTCGCCAAATGGGGTTGGCGCATTCCGTTCCTGCTTTCGATCTTTCTGCTCGCGATCTCGCTTTACATTCGCTTGCAGATGGAAGAGAGCCCGGCCTTCAAGAAGATGAAGGAAGAAGGAACGACCTCGAAGGCTCCTCTGTCCGAGGCCTTCGGTCAGTGGAAGAATGGCAAGTTTGCACTGATCGCCTTGTTCGGGCTCGTCGCAGGCCAGGCCGTTGTCTGGTACACTGGCCAGTTCTACGCACTGTTCTTCTTGCAGACGATCCTTCGCGTCGACATGTATACCGCAAACGTGCTGATCGCATGGTCGCTCATTCTGGGCACTGGCGGCTTCATCTTCTTCGGTAGCCTGTCGGACCGGATTGGACGCAAGCCCATCATCCTGGCTGGCTGCCTGATTGCCGCTATCACCTACTTCCCTGTGTTCAGCTACATCACGGCGACGGCGAACCCGGCGTTGCACAATGCGCAGCAGAAGACCCAGGTCACGGTTTTCGCGGACAAAAGCCAGTGCTCGTTCCAGTTCAACCCGACTGGCATTGCGAAGTTCACCTCGTCCTGCGACATTTCGAAGGCGCTTCTGGCGCGGTCATCCGTCAACTACAAGGTAGAGGAAGCTCCGGCGGGATCTGTCACGAGGATCCGCATCGGCACCCAGGACGTTGTGTCCTATGATGCGGCAACTCTCACGGGCGATGCCGTCCGCACCGTTCCGGCGGCCTTCACCCGTGATGTCAACGCAGCCCTGGCGGCGGGTGGTTATCCAGCGCCAGGAGCACCGAACGCCAGCATCGTGAAGATGAACGGCTTCTTTGACATCTTCGGCGCCCAGACCTTCCCGTTGGTCATGGTGCTGACATTCCTCGTGATCCTCGTGACCATGGTGTATGGGCCTATCGCTGCGGCACTGGTCGAATTGTTCCCGACCCGCATCCGCTACACTGGAATGTCTTTACCCTACCATATCGGCAACGGTTGGTTCGGTGGCCTGATGCCGGCAACAGCCTTCGCGATGATCGCGCAGACTGGCGATATCTACTACGGCCTGTGGTATCCGATCGTGATTGCGATGATGACATTTGTCATCGGGCTGATCTTCGTGCCGGAGAACAAGGACAAGGATATTTTCGTCGATCAGAAAGCCTGATCTAGCGAAAGCGCAATACACGAAGAGCCGCCTTCACGGGCGGCTCTTTCATTTGATGGATGCTTGTCCAGAGTGGCTGGCTTTCATAAGAGCCAGCCCGCGAAAGGCCAGCCAGCCCGCCAGCGCCATGTTGCCGACAAGGGGCGTGGCGGCCAGCACGCCAAACGCGATCCTCCGGTCCGGTTCTAGACGGAACACCACCATCATGAAGGCAGCCATGCCGCTGTAAAGCGCAATCAAGGCAACAATACCCCACGGATCCTTGCCGGCGTCAGCCATCGTGGCCGCCAGATCGCCCGTGATTCCGGCCCAGATCTTGACGATGGCCAGCAGCACGATGCCGATCAGGCACAACGATCTTGCCCATGTCATCTTGACCACGGTGTCAGCCCCGCTGCGGCTTCACAAGATCAAGCCCGCGCCAGGCCAACCAGGCGAGCGGCACGACATTGCCCAGAAATGGGATGGCCGCGATCATGCCGATGGCCAACGTACGGTTAGGCTCGAAGCGCGCAATAACGATGCTGAAGATCAGGAAGCCGAGATAAAGATCGACCAGCGTGACCACACCCCAGGGGTTTGCAACGATCTCGGACACCGCCGGCCAGAACGGCGCACGGCCAAAGGCCCACATGATCGAGCCGGTGAGAAGGACAAAGCCAAGGGCACAGATGATTTTCAACATGATCATATTACGCAAGCTGCCGCCAACAGGTTCACTTTGATGAGGCCGTGCCGCGTGCCTCGATCCGCTGCAGCATGGCTTCGATGGTCTCCATCTTGTCTGCCTCGCGGGTCGGCTTGTCCCAGCGGATACGGTTGATGCGGGGAAAGCGCATGGCGACGCCTGACTTGTGGCGCGCTGAGCGCTGGATACCCTCGAAGGCAATTTCCAGCACCAGCCCCGCATCGGCATTGTGCGTCACCTCGCGCACCGGCCCGAAGCGGTTGGTCGTGTTCTTGCGCACGAACTTGTCGAGCATGGCCAGTTCCTCGTCGGTAAAGCCGAAATAAGCCTTGCCCACGGGCACCAGCACATCGTCTTCGCGCCAGCAGCCGAAGGTGAAGTCTGAATAGAACGACGAGCGCTTGCCATGGCCGCGCTGCGCATACATCAGCACGCAGTCAAGCAGCGCCGGATCGCGCTTCCACTTGTACCACAGCCCCTTTGGCCGTCCTGGCAGATAAGGCGCATCGCGCCGTTTCAGCATCAGCCCTTCGATGGCATCTGCATCTGCGCCCGCGCCCACATGGCCCGGCTCGGCGCGGGCGGCTGCCAGTTCTTCCCAGCTTGCAAACGCCAGTTGCGCCGACACGTCGATTCGCGCCCCGCCATGGCGCGCGACAAAGGCCTCAAGATCATCCCGGGACTGGCGGAACGCTGGGAAATTCTCGATGGCGGCCTGCGCTGGAGATTTTACCTGCGCCAGAATGTGAAGTTCCACAACGGCAACGCCTTCAATGCCGATGACGTCGTGTTCTCGATGAAGCGTGCGCTGATGCCGGCAGCTGACATGAAGTCGCTCCTGGTCGGTGTCACCGATATCACCAAGGTCGATGACATGACCGTGCACTTCAAGACGGCTGGTCCTAACCCGCTTCTGGTCAACAACCTGACCAACCTGATGATCATGGACAAGGAGTGGTCCGAGGCCAACAACGCGGCCACCCCGCAGAACCTGCGCGAGAAGGTCGAGAATGGCGCGACCCGGCAGGCCAACGGCACAGGCCCTTTCCAGCTCACCACCCGCGAGCCTGACGTGCGCACCGTAATGC
>JANMIB010000463.1:0-4290 GCA_031375605.1 Allobosea sp.
TTCGGCGGCTCGCTGTCAGAGGCGCATGCCCAGAAGATCATGAAAATCCAGGACATGGCGCTGAAGATGCGCGCGCCCATCGTCGGGCTGATCGATTCTGGCGGTGCGCGCATCCAGGAGGGCGTGGCCTCGCTTGGCGGCTTTGCCGAGGTGTTCAAGCGTAATGTGCAGGCAAGCGGCGTGATCCCGCAGATTTCCGTAATCATGGGGCCGTGTGCGGGCGGCGATGTCTATTCGCCCGCGATGACGGATTTCATCTTCATGGTGCAGGGCACATCCTACATGTTCGTGACCGGGCCGGAAGTGGTCAAGACCGTGACCAACGAGACGGTGACTGCTGAAGAGCTGGGCGGCGCGAAGGTGCACACGACCAAGTCATCCATCGCGGATGGGGCTTTTGACAATGATGTCGAGGCGCTGCTGCAGGTGCGGCGGCTGATCGACTATCTGCCCGCCAACAACCAGTCCGGATCACCCGAACTGCCGAGCTTCGATGTGCCCGACCGGGTCGACATGAGCCTTGACACCTTGGTTCCGGACAGCGCCACAAAGCCCTATGATATCAGGGAATTGATCCTGAAAACCGTCGATGAGGGCGACTTCTTCGAGATCCAGGAAGCGTTTGCGCGCAACATCATCACCGGCTTTGGCCGCATGGAAGGCCGCACCGTCGGCTTTGTCGCCAATCAGCCGATGGTGCTGGCGGGGGTGCTGGACAGCGATGCCTCGCGGAAAGCCGCGCGCTTCGTGCGTTTCTGCAATGCGTTCGAGATCCCCATCGTGACATTTGTCGATGTGCCGGGCTTTTTGCCGGGCACGGCGCAGGAATACGGCGGGCTGATCAAGCATGGAGCGAAGCTCCTGTTCGCCTATTCGCAATGCACCGTGCCGCTGGTGACGATCATCACGCGGAAAGCCTATGGCGGGGCCTATGACGTGATGGCGTCCAAGCACATCGGCGCGGATGTGAATTATGCCTGGCCGACGGCGCAGATCGCCGTGATGGGTGCCAAGGGCGCGGTCGAGATCATCTTCCGTGGTGGCGATGCCGAGACGATTGCTGCCCAGACCAAGGCCTATGAGGACCGGTTCATGAGCCCATTCGTGGCGGCCGAGCGCGGCTACATCGTCGAGGTGATCATGCCGCACTCCACCCGCCGCCGCGTGGCGCGCGCGCTGGCGATGCTGCGCACCAAGCAAACCGAAGCGCCATGGCGCAAGCACGACAACATTCCGCTGTGAGGTGCGCGCCGTGGCATTGAGGGACTCGACGATCCCGCGCGTAAGGCGTATGCGCGAGGCATGAACCTGATCACCACCACGGCGGAACTCGCCGCCGTCTGCGAACGTTTCGCCGCCCACCCGTTCGTCACGGTCGACACGGAATTCCTGCGCGACTCAACCTATTATCCAAAGCTCTGCCTGCTGCAGATGGCCTCGCCTGATGAGGGCGTGCTGGTGGACCCGCTGGCGGAGGGGCTGGATCTTGCGCCATTCTTCGCGCTGATGGCCAATGGCGACGTGGTCAAGGTTTTTCATGCCGCACGTCAGGATCTGGAAATTGTCTGGAACCTTGGCCGCATGCTGCCAACCCCGCTGTTCGACACGCAAATCGCGGCGATGGTCTGCGGCTATGGCGACTCGGTGGGCTATGAGCAGCTGGCCAATGATCTGGCCAAGGCGCGGATCGACAAATCCTCGCGCTTCACGGATTGGTCGCGCCGCCCGCTGAGTGATGAGCAGCTGGTTTACGCATTGTCGGATGTGACACACCTGCGCGACATCTACCTCGCGCTGAAAGCAGACCTTGAAGCCACGGGCCGCACTGCCTGGCTGACGGAGGAAATGGTTGTTCTCAACCACCCCGGAACCTACGAGACACAGCCGCGCGATGCCTGGCTCAGGCTCAAGGGCCGCGTGCGCAAGCCGCGCGAGGTGGCGCTGCTCATGGAAATCGCCGCCTGGCGCGAGAACGAGGCGCAGACCAAGGACGTGCCACGTGGTCGCATCCTCAAGGATGATGCGCTGATGGACATCGTTCAGCGCGCACCGCGTGAGCCCGAAGCTCTGTCAGACCTGCGCTCGCTGCCGCGCGGCTTCGAGCGTTCGCGCTCTGGTGCCGATGTTCTGGCAGCTGTGGAACGGGCGCTTGCGATCGACCACAAGACCCTGCCGCGCATGGACCGCGAACACACGCGCGGCGGCAATGGCGCGGTGCTGGACCTGATGAAGGTGCTGCTGAAAGCCGTGTGCGATGCCGAGCGCGTTGCCCCCAAGATCATCGCCACGGTGGATGACCTTGAAGCCATTGCCCATGATGACGGTGCCGATGTGCCAGCCCTCAAGGGTTGGCGCCGCACCATTTTCGGTGACAAGGCACTGGCGCTGAAATCCGGCCAATTGAGCCTGCGCATGCGCGACGGCAAGGTGAACGTGGAAGCTTGAATGTTGGTGTCATCCCCGGCGACGCCATAGGCGTCGGGAAGGGGATCCATCACGCAGGATGCTAGAAGGTGGATCCCCCTCCCGGCCTTTCAGGCCGCCTGGGATGACACCAACGAGGTTGGTCAATCCCTCACCACAACCGATCCATCCTTGCCCAGCAGCTTCGCGAGCTGTTTCAGGCGGCTGGCGACACGGTCGCTGGCGAGGGACTGAAGCTCTTTGGGCACCTGCAGAACCACCTTTTTTTCGGTTGCAGTCAGGCTCATGCGGGGCAGGAGCCCGTTCATTGCGCCGGACAGCAGGTACGCCACGCGCATCACAGCACCGAGCAGGCGGGCGCGGTCCAGCAGGCGCGGGCCGGTGAGTTCGCGCAGGCGCAGCGACACGCCCTCCTCCTTCAGCCCGGCATAGCGATAGAACACCGCGAGCGACAGATAGGCGCGGCCCGGATGATCGACGCCAATGAAAGCGGCATGGGCGATCACGTTGAGGCTCTGCTCGCCGCGATAGTCAGGGTGGGCACGCCAGCCGATGTCGGCCAGATAGCAAGCGGCGCGGCGCAGCCTGTGATCCTCCAGCGTCTCATCGATGTGGGCGGTGGCGAAAAACCGGTCGGCAAAGTTGATCAGGTCGATCGCATGGGCCGGATCGCGCGAACGCAGCACGTTGTAGTCCTCGGCTGCACGCAGCAGCGGGTCGGAGGCCCTTTCGTCAGGATCGAGCTGTTCGTGCAGCAGGCCCTCACGCACACCTTGCGCGGATACGATCACGGCCTTGGGCCTGCCGCGCTTGATCAGATGATCGAGCACCAGCGCGCCATAGGACAGCAGGGGCCGCCGGGCAGATGACACCGCGTCGATGGACTCCAGAATATCAGCATCGACACGTTCGACCATGCGGGCAAAATCAGCCACGTCCTTCGCCGGAACCGTGTACCCGTGCATCACGCTGAGGGGATAGTTGGCCTGCCGCTGGTGGAGCTTGGCGAGCGCGCGCCAGGTTCCGCCGACGGCATAGAAATAGCGGCCGCGCATGGCATCGACCTGGGGCAGCTTGTCGAGTTCGTCCTTGACGATCTTCTCCGCCACCTTGAGCGAACCGCCAGAGCGGTCCTGCAAGGCAAGGCCGCCAAGCGGAACACTGACGCCCTGGCCAATGCTCACGCCATCCACGCTGACCAGTTCAAGCGAGCCGCCGCCCAGATCGCCCACGATTCCATCAGGGTTGTTGAACCCGGACACCACGCCAAGCGCCGATAAAAACGCCTCGCGGTCCCCGGAAATCAGCTCGATGGGACGTCCGCAGATGCGCTCGGCCTCCTGCAGGAAAGCCGGCCCGTTGCGGGCATAGCGCGACGCCGCCGTGGCGATCACGCGCACATTGCTGACCGCCATCGCCTCCCACAGGATGCGGAAGCGCTGCAAGGCCTCGAGTGCCTTCTCGACAGCGCCTTTTGCCAGTTCGCCGGTCGAGGTCACGCCCCGGCCAAGGCCCGCCATTTCCTTTTCGTTGAAAATCGGCGTGGGGGACCGTGACAGGTTCTCATAGACGACCAGACGAACAGAGTTCGAGCCGATGTCAACGATGGCAACAGGTGCGCCAAAGGCAAGCCTGCCATGTGCAGACTTGTTGGGCGCGTCAGCCGCCCCTGCGGGCAAGTATAAGCGGGCTGGAGAGTGCAAGCGATTTTCCACGTCCGGACAGACTCGGGTTCGTCATGAAGTATTTGTGCGCATTGAAAGACGCTTCGCCTTTCGCGGCGACAATGCGTTGTGACGAGCCATCAGGCAAGATGCGCCAGCTCTGTTCGTTGTCGAGAAGATTGGCCATCAGGATCTGATCGAG
>JANMIB010000500.1:0-1892 GCA_031375605.1 Allobosea sp.
CCACAGGTTTCAGCTTGATATCATAAGAAGATATCAAGCTGTCTGTTGCTGGAGGCAAGCATGTCCATCCTCGTCAGAGATCCGGAGATCGACCGGCAGGTGAGGGCGCTTGCCAAACGACTTGACTGCACATTGCAGGAGGCGATCCGCCATGCGCTACAGGTCGAACGTGAAACCGGGAGCCAATCCAGCCGTGTCGAGCGCATCAAAGAAGCGACCCGCAGGGCGCAGGAGCGCCTTGCCGCGTTGCCAAAAACGGATGACGGCCTGACACACAAGGAATTCTGGGATCGCGAGTATGGCGACGTCTGATGTTTCTGGACGCATCAGTCATGGTGGCTTTGCTGGCGCGTGAGCCTGAAGCAACTGAGATCGAGCAATTCATTGCGCGTCAGCCGGTTCTTGCGACATCTCCGATTGCTGTCTTCGAGGCGTTTTCGCGTTTGGCGATGCTCAACAGCCGCGATTTCAGGATTGCTGAAACAATTGTCGACGATTGGCTGATCAGCGCCGGCATTCAGGTGCTGGCCATTGATGCCGCTGTCATGCGTGCCGCCCATGCCTGCGCCGCGCGCTATCATCACCTCACCGGCCACCCCGCCCGCCTCAACATGGGTGATTGTTTCGCCTATGCCTCGGCCCGAACAAGTGCGCTGAAGCTGGCGTATAAAGGCGATGATTTCAGCCACACGGATGTTGACGGCATGCGCTTCGGCGGGTGAGGGTTCGCAGTCTGTCTCGCAGCTTCAGGACACATCATGCCCCTCAATCTTCTCGGCCACCTTGATGACGGCACGCCTGTGCGCGAGGTCACACTGCGTTCGAAAGCAGGCGCGACCGCCACCATCATGGAATGGGGCGCGGTGGTGCGCGACATGACTGTGCTGGTGGGCGACAAGTCGCAGCGCGTCGTGCTCGGCTTTGATGCGCTGGAGGACTATCTCAGGCACTCGCCGCATTTCGGCGCGGTTGCGGGCCGCTTTGCCAACCGCATCGATGGCGGGCGCTTCTGGCTGGACGGTAAGCAGCATCAGCTCACGCTCAATCAGGATGGCCGGCACTCGCTGCATGGTGGCGGGCAGGGCTTCGGCAAGCGCCCGTGGACGATCCTGCACCATGATGATGCTTCCGTGACGCTGGCGTTGGTGTCGCCGGACGGGGACCATGGCTACCCCGGTGCGCTGACCGTGACCTGCCGCTACACGCTGGCCGAGCCTGCCACGTTGCGCGTCGAGCTGACCGTCACGACCGACGCGGCCACCGTTCTCAACCTGTGCCATCATTCGTACTTCAACCTCGATGGCTCGCCCGACATCCTGTCCCACGAGCTTGAGGTGCGCGCCAACCTGATGACACCGGTCGATGCCGACCTGATCCCGTCCGGAGAGGTGGCTTCGGTTGCCGGAACTCCGTTCGATTTCCGCAAGAGCCGCCCGGTCGGGTTGCTCGACAGCAGCGGCGAGCGCCGCTGGTATGACCACAACTTCATCCTGCGACGCGACCGCAAGGAGCCCAGCGTGATGCCGGGCCTCGACGTGGCGCTGGCGGCCACGCTGCGCTCGTTGAAAAACGGCCTGGCCATGCAGGTCTGGACCACCGAGCCCGCGCTTCAGGTCTATGACGGCTTCAAGACCAACACGCCCGTGCCGGGCCTGTCCGGGGAAAGCTACGGCACCTGCTCCGGCATCTGCCTGGAGCCGCAGCACGTGCCGGACTCGCCGAACCTGCCGCATTTCCCGAACACGGTGCTGAGGCCGGGCGAGGTCTACCGGCAGGTGACGGAGTATCGCTTTGGGTGAAGAAGATGACGAACTTCGTGACATTTCAAAACAAGAAGCATGCCGACGGGTTTTGCATCTTGCTATACGGCTTCAAATTCGAGGTGAAGATCC
>JANMIB010000512.1:0-5078 GCA_031375605.1 Allobosea sp.
CGCAGGCACCCTATTTCTACCGTTTCCCCTTCGGCACGGCGGAGGTCACAGTCGTCTCGGACGGACCGCTGCCGCTGGGCGATCCCGGCGACACCTTCCTTGGTGTCAGCAAGGATGAGATACGCGGCATGCTCACGCGCAACTTCCTCGACACCAAGAATGTCGTGCTCGAACAGAACATCCCTGTGGTGAACATGGGTGACAAGCTGATCATGTTCGACACTGGCATGGGCACGGCAAAGACGTTCGGCCCGACCACCGGGCGCTTGATCCAGAGCCTAAAGGAAGCCGGCCTCAACCCCGGCGACATCGATGCAATCGTCTGCAGCCATGCCCATATCGACCATATCGGCGGGCTGGTGGATGAAGCCAACAAGCCGCTCTTTCCGAACGCCGAGGTGTGGCTGGCGCAATCGGACTTCGACTTCTGGACCGATGAAGCCAAGCTTGGCTCACCGCTCAAGGTGTTCATCGAGCATGCACGCAAGAACCTTTTGCCGGTGCGCGACCGTATCAAGTTCTTCAAGGACGGCCAGGAGTTCCTGCCTGGTGTGCAGGCCATGGCAGCGCCTGGCCACACGTTCGGCCACACGGTCTTCATGATCTCGTCGGGGGGCAAATCGTTCTGCTTCATGGGCGATCTGACCCACCATCAGGTGCTCTTGCTGGAGCGCCCGCTGATGGAGTTCGCCTATGACAGCGACCCGAAACAGTCGGCACAGACAAGGGTGAAGCTGCTCACCATGCTGGCGGACAAGCAGATCCCGGTCATGTCCTACCACTTCCCCTGGCCGGGCTTCGGCAACCTCGCCAAGGCAGGTGATGGCTTCCGCTATTACGCCGAACCCATGAAGATGGTTCTCTGACAAAGATGGTTCGCTGAAACGTGCGGCTCGGGCACAGTGCCTGGGCCGCATCCCTCCTTGAAAGCACCCGATGAAAATCCGCTCCGCCATCCTGCGCCAGATGGGCCTGCCACGGCCCTATGCCACCTCGCGCCCGCTCACCATCGAGACGGTTGAGCTTGCCCCTCCCGGCCCCGGTGAGGTGCTGGTGAGGATCGCGGCAGCCGGCGTCTGCCATTCGGATCTGTCCGGCATCAATGGTGATCGACCCCGCCCCCTGCCCCTCGCCCTCGGGCACGAGGCCTCGGCCATCGTCGAGGAAACCGGCGCTGGCGTCGATGACCTGCGGCAGGGCGACCATGTCGTGATGTCATTTTCGCCGGTATGCGGCGCTTGCGCCTTTTGTGCGGAAGGCCGCCCTGCCCTGTGCGAGCGCGGTGCCGCCAGCAATGGCGCGGGCACGCTGCTGACAGGCGCGCGGCGCATCAGCTGCGATGACGGCACCACCGTCAACCATCATTGCGGCGTTTGCGCCTTCTCCGAGTATGCGGTGATTTCGCGCCACTCGATCGTAAAGATCACAAGGGAGATTCCCCTCGTCGAAGCGGCACTGTTCGGCTGTGCGGTGATGACCGGCGTTGGCACGGTGATGAACACCTGCGCGGTCAGGCCCGGCCAGTCGGTCGCCGTGATCGGGCTTGGCGGCGTGGGCTTGGCAGCGTTGATCGGCGCTGTCGCCAGCGGGGCTGGCCGCGTCATCGCCATCGATCTCAACCCCGCCAAACTGGAGGTGGCGCGCGAACTTGGCGCGACCGATGCCTTTGCGGCCAATGACCCGGATGTTATCCGCCTGGTTCGCGAGGCGACACATGGCGGCGTGGACCATGCCATCGAGATGGCAGGTGTCGCCAAGGCGTTCGAGCTGGCCTATGCCATCACGAGGCGCGGCGGCACCACGGCGACGGCTGGTTTGCCGCCCGGCACGACACAGTTTGCGTTTCCCGCGGTGCAACTCGTCGCAGAGGAGCGGACCGTGAAAGGCGCCTATATGGGCTCGTGCGTGCCGAGCCGCGACATTCCGCGCTACATCGACCTCTATCTTCAGGGCAAATTGCCTGTGAACAAGCTTTTGTCAGGGACGGGACCGCTCGCCGAGATCAACGAAGCCTTCGACAGGCTCGACCGTGGCGAGGTCATCCGCCATGTCATCGTGATGTGACCGGCGCTGGTTTCATGAACCTCGATACACATTCGATCACGTCGCGCGTGGCCGCCTTCGCCGTGGCCGCGAACCATGCCGTGCCGGATGAGGCGCTTGCCGTCGCGCGGCTGTCGCTGATGGACTGGGCTGCGGTCTCACTCGCAGGGCTGGCCGAGCCGGTTGCCGCCATGCTGCGTCATCTGGTGGCGGAGGAAGCCGGTGCGCCGCAGGCGACGGTGTTCGGCCTTGCCACCAGGGTTCCTGCACGTGCCGCTGCCCTTGCCAACGGCACGCTGTCGCACGCGCTTGATTATGACGACACGCATTTTTCCTATGTCGGACATCCGAGCGTTGCGGTGTTTCCATCGGCCTTGGCCATGGCTGAGCGGCAAGGCGCGAGCGGGACAGCCTTCCTCGAAGCGGCGCTTTTCGGCATGGAGGCTGCCTGCCGCATCGGCCACTGGCTTGGCACGGCCCATTACAACCACGGCTTTCACCAGACCGCGACCTCCGGCGCGTTCGGGGCGGCGGTCGCGGCAGGGCGGCTGCTCAAGCTCGACCACGACCAGATGCGGCATGCGCTCGGCATCGTCGCCACGCGAGCATCGGGGCTGAAATCGCAGTTCGGCACCATGGGAAAACCCTTCAACGCCGGGATTGCCGCGGCCAATGGCGTCGAAGCTGCACTGCTGGCGGCGCAAGGTTTTGTCTCGCGCCCGGACGGCATCGAGTGTGTGCAGGGTTTTGCCCAGACCCATGCCGGCGAGTGCCTTGATCTGGAGGCCTCGCTTGCGGGGCTTGGCACCGACTTCTGGTTCTCGAAGGTGCAGCACAAGTTCCATGCCTGCTGCCATGGCACCCATGCCGTGCTGGACGCGCTGATCTCGCTGCGCGGCAGTTCCGGTTTTGATCTGGGACAGGTCGCCCACGTGGCCTTGCGCGTCAGCCCGCGCTGGCTGCGCGTGTGCGATCTTGCGGCCCCGACAACAGGGCTGGAAGCCAAGTTCAGCTATCGCCTGACCAGCGCCATGGCATTGGCCGGGGTCGATACAGCCTCACTCGATGTGTTTTCCGAACAGACCTGCGCCCGGCCTGAGCTGATCAGCCTGCGCGACCGTGTCGAGGTGACTGGCGACGCAAGCATCAGCGACACAGCCGCCCATGTCAGGCTCACGTTGGTGGATGGAACATCAACCGAGGCAACAGCCGACCTCGACACCCCGCTTGCCCTGGCTGCCCGCCATGCCAGGATCGCGGCCAAGGTCAGCGCCTTGCTTGGCCCGGCATCCACCGAGGCTGTCCTTGCGCTCGATGGCACCATCGGCAGGCAAAGTGCCGCCACTCTCGCCGCGATGCTGTCAGGGCTGGCCATCAGCACAGGAGCCTCATCATGAGCCTCGACATGGCCCATATCAGACAATGGGTTGGCCGCACCGAGGAGCGGACCGAGCGGCTTGCGCCTTTCCCCGCAACAGCGCTGGCGGCAACACTCAACCGCAGCGATGGCCCTTTCGAAGATGGAACCGCGCTTCCGCCGCTCTGGCACTGGCTGCACTTCCTGCCGATCAGCCCGCTGCGTGAGACCGGGCCGGATGGTCACCCGGCACGTGGGGGGTTCCTGCCGCCCGTGCCGTTGCCCCGGCGCATGTGGGCGGGCAGCAGGCTGGAGTTTCACAAGCCGCTGCGCATCGGCGAGATGTGCCACCGCATCTCCGCCGTGACCAAGGTGGAACACAAGGCCGGCAAATCCGGTGATCTGGTCTTCGTCACGGTCCGGCACGAGATCATTGGTGAAGCTGGCCTCTCCATCGTTGAGGAGCAGGACATCGTCTATCGCGAGGCTGCGGTTCAGGGTGCAGCGCCACCTCCGCCGGTTGTGCCGCCGACTGAAGCCGGGTGGAGTTTCACCGTCACGCCGGACCCGGTGCTCCTGTTCCGCTACTCGGCACTGACCTTCAATTCTCACCGCATCCATTATGATCTCGACTATGTGACGCGTGAGGAGGGCTATCCCGGCCTTGTCGTCCACGGCCCCCTCATCGCGACGTTGCTGCTGGACGGGCTGATGCGCGCGATGCCGGAGGCGCACATCACCCGCTTTGCTTTCCGCGCCATCTCGCCGACCTTCCACGTCGATCCGTTTGCCGTTCATGGTGCCGTGGCCGGGCCTGGGAGTGCGAAGCTCTGGGCTGCAAAACACGGCGCAATGACCATGGATGGCACGGCCGAATTTTCCTGATCGAATTTTCCTGATGACGACAAGCGAGACAATCTCATGAATGTGACTGGCGGCGAACTTTACCCCGAAATCCGCGATGCAATCCGCGACCTGTGCAGCCATTTCCCGGCCGAATATCACCGCAAGGTCGATGAAAAGCGCGGCTATCCGGAAGAGTTCGTCGATGCGCTGACCAAGGCGGGCTGGATGGCGGCACTGATCCCGGAGGAATATGGCGGCTCTGGCCTTGGCCTGACCGAAGCCAGCGTCATCATGGAGGAAATCAACCGCGCAGGCGGCAATTCCGGTGCCTGCCACGGGCAGCTTTACAACATGGGCACGCTGCTGCGGCATGGCTCGCCCGAGCAGAAGAACCACTATCTGCCAAAAATCGCGTCTGGCGAACTGCGCCTGCAATCCATGGGTGTGACCGAACCCTCGACCGGTACGGACACCACGAAGATCAAGACCACTGCCGTGCGCAAGGGCGACCGCTATGTCATCAACGGCCAGAAGGTCTGGATCAGCCGCATCCAGCACTCGGACCTGATGATCCTGCTGGCCCGCACCACGCCCATCGACCAGGTCAAGAAAAAGTCCGAAGGCATGTCGATCTTCCTGGTCGATCTGCGCGAGGCCATCGGCAAAGGGTTGGCCGTCCGCCCGATCCTCAACATGGTCAACCATGAAACCAACGAGCTGTTCTTCGACAATCTCGAGATTCCAGTGGAGAATCTGATTGGCGAAGAAGGCAAGGGATTCAGATACATACTGGATGGACTGAATGCAGAACGCACGCTGATTGCGGCGGAGT
>JANMIB010000522.1:0-2460 GCA_031375605.1 Allobosea sp.
GGTCTGGCTGCAGCGGCGCGGCTGTGTCGGCGCGGCTATCAGGTCACGGTGCTGGAGCGGCTCGACCAACCCGGCGGCCGGGCCCGCATGTTCCGGCAGGACGGGTTCTCGTTCGATGCAGGGCCCACAATCATCACCGCCCCGTTCATTTTTGAAGAACTCTGGGAGTTTTGCGGCGGCAAGCTGTCTGACGACGTGACACTCGTGCCCATGGATCCGTTCTACCGGCTGCTGTTCGACGATGGCTCGACCTTTGATGCCTCAGCCGATCCGGTGAAGATGGAAACCGAGATCGCCAAACTGTCACCCGGTGATGTCGAAGGCTACAGGCGCTTCTTCGAGCGCAGCAAGACACTTTACGAGATCGGCTTCGAGGACATGGGGACGATCCCCTATTCGTCCGTCATGGACCTGATCAAGTCGGTGCCGGACATCGTTCGGCTGCAGGGCTACCGCTCGATCCACAGCCTTGTCACCAGCTACATCAAGGATGAGCGCATCCGCATCGCGCTGTCGTTCCATCCGCTGTTTATCGGCGGCAATCCGTTCAGCGCCAGCGCGATCTACGGGCTGATCGCCTATCTGGAGCGCACCTTCGGCGTGCACTATGCCATGGGCGGCACGCACACCATTGCGCAGGGCATGGTCAAGCTGATCGAGCGGCAGGGCGGCATGATCCGCTACGGCACGGATGTCAGCGAGATCACGCTTGAAGGCCAGAAGGCAACAGGCGTGAGGCTGGCGTCCGGCGAGGTTCTGCCTGCCGACATTGTCGTCTCGAACGCGGACAGCGCCTGGACCTATCGCAACCTCCTGCCGAACAGTGCACGGGGCAAGTGGAGCAATGCCAAGCTGGACCGCTCGCGCTATTCGATGAGCCTTTTCGTCTGGTATTTCGGCACGAAGCGCCGCTTCGATGATGTGCCGCATCACACCATCGTGCTGGGGCCACGCTACAAGGAACTGCTGAAGGACATCTTCGACAAGAAGCATCTGGCCGAGGATTTCAGCCTGTATCTGCACAGGCCAAGCGCCACCGATCCATCTGTTGCGCCCGAGGGCTGTGATGCGTTCTACGTGCTCGCGCCCGTTCCGCATCTGGGCAGCGGCACAGATTGGGAGAGCAAGGCCGAGAGTTACCGCCAGCAGATTTCAAAACGGTTGTCAGAAACGCTGATGCCCGGTCTGGAGGACGAGATCATCACATCGAAGATCATGACGCCGGTTGATTTCCGCGACGATCTCAACTCGATCCACGGCGCGGCCTTCGGGCTTGAGCCAATCCTGCTGCAAAGCGCCTATTTCCGCCCTCACAACAAATCCGAGGACATCGAGAACCTGTTCCTTGTCGGAGCAGGCACCCACCCTGGCGCGGGGCTTCCCGGCGTCGTGACATCAGCCCGCATTCTGGATCAGGTGATACCGAATGTTTCCGCCTTCACCTGAGAAAGAGCGTCTGGCTGATCTGGAGGCGTGCCGCGAACTGTTGCGGAATGGCTCGAAATCGTTCTTCACGGCATCTCTGCTGCTGCCGCGCCATGTGCGCGACCCCGCCACGGCGCTCTATGCGTTCTGCCGTGTGGCGGACGATGCCGTCGACCTCTCGGATGATCCCGCGCGGGCTTTGCTGGGTCTGCATCACCGGCTGGATCTGATTTACGCGAACCAGCCGGCCGATGATGCGGTTGATCGGGCCCTGGCACGGGAGGTGGCGCGCTTCGCCTTGCCGCGGGCCGTGCTTGACGCCTTGCTTGATGGTTTCGCCTGGGATGCCGAAGGACGCCGCTACCACGATCTGTCATCCGTGATGGCCTATGCCGCCCGCGTCGCGGCGACGGTGGGCGTGCTGATGACCTTGCTGATGGGCACGCGCACACCCGGCGCCCTGGCCCGCGCCTGTGATCTGGGTGTGGCCATGCAGCTTACCAACATTGCGCGCGATGTGGGCGAGGATGCCCGCGCGGGCAGGCTCTATCTGCCGCGCGACTGGCTGCGGGACGAAGGTGTCGATCCCGATGTCTGGCTCACCAATCCTGTTTTCGATGCCCGCATCGGGCGTGTGGTGCGCCGCCTGCTGGAGGTGGCAGACGGGCTTTACCGGCGCTCGCTTGATGGCATCCGCGAACTCCCCGCTGATTGCCAGTCCGCGATCCATGCCGCGCGGCTTGTCTATGCCGAGATTGGCCGGCTGGTGGCGTCCGGCGGATATGATTCTGTGTCTGGCCGCGCCGTTGTCTCGAAGGGCCGCAAGCTGGCACTGGTGGCAAGGGCCTGCGCGCCGGACTGGCTGGCCCGCACACCACATGACATGGCAGCACTCGACGAGGTCCGGTTCCTGATCGATGCGGTCAAGGTGCATCCGCATGCAGGACTGGTCCAAGGTCCCACGGGCGCTCGTATCCTGCGGCCTTTTCGCGGATTTACGCAGCGCACGGTTGGCGTCATAGCATTGCTCGAGCG
>JANMIB010000529.1:0-5200 GCA_031375605.1 Allobosea sp.
CGATCAACGCATAGACGGCCCCAGTCATGAGGCCGTTG
The DNA here is from genome assembly GCA_031375605.1 of Allobosea sp. Classification (GTDB taxonomy): domain Bacteria; phylum Pseudomonadota; class Alphaproteobacteria; order Rhizobiales; family Beijerinckiaceae; genus Allobosea. The sequence continues at coordinate 39 of JANMIB010000529.1, forward strand.
GCGAGGGCTGAGAGGAAAATATCGAGCTTGAGCATGGTTTTTCGGGAAGAGCCCCACCCTGACCCTCCCCATGGGATGGGGAGGGAAGCGGCCAGCGATCAACAGTTCGCCGGAAGCTCATGTGCAAGTGCCTGCTGTTCCCTCCCCATCCCAGGGGGAGGGTGAGGGTGGGGTCTTGTTTCCTCACACCGCCGGGAACACCGGCTTTGCATCCGCAAACGCATCCGGGAAAATCACCTTGATGTCGCCGTTCTGGACCTGGGTGTTGACCGGGGCAGCGCTTGTGTTCTGGCCGTTGACGAAGGCTGTTGGGCCATAGGGCATGATGTGGTCGGCGAAGGTTGAGGCGGCCAGCGCTTCGGTGATCTTGCCACGATCCGCCGAGCCGGCCCGCTCTATGGCATCGGCGAGAAGCCGCACGCACGAGTAGTTGAGCGGTGTGTTGTAAAGCCAGAAGCGGCCGCCTTGCTCCGCCTGCGCCCTGACCTGTGCGGTCTTCGGCTTGCGCGGGTCGGCCCAGTGATTACAGTCCATCACGAGGTTGGCGGCATCGGCGAACTCGCGCACGAAGCGGAAGTTGGATGCCGCACCGTTGAGGATGGCGTAAACGCCCTTGGGCCGGATGCGCTGCTGCTGCATCGTGCGGGAGAGCAGCACGAACTCGGCATAGTAGCTCGACGGAATGACGAGATCGGGGTTGAGCGCGCGGATGCGCAGCGCCACGTTCGACATGTCGCGGGACGGGGTCGGGTGCGCGATGGTCTCCAGCACCTCGAAGCCGCGCTGCGGCAGCCGCTCGTTGAGGAGCTTCGCCATACCGGCACCGAACAGGCCATCTTCATGCACGATCACGACGGTTTTGGCAGGCTTGCCAGCCGCATCGTTGAGCTTCACGAGGTTTTCCAGCGCGGTCGAGGTCACGGTGCCGAAGCCGGGGCCGAAGCGGAAGGTGTTCTTGAGGCCACGCGCCACGATCTGATCTGAGACACCGACATCGCAGATGTAGGGAATGTCATAGCGTGAGGCGGCCTGTGACGATGCCAGCACGATGGGAGAGGCGAAGCCGCCGACGATGGCCGAGACGCCTTCGCCCTGCATGCGCTCAACCTCGGAGGTGCCGCCTTCAGGGTTCGAGCGTGCATCGCCAAACACCATCTGTAGCTTTGCGCCGCCCATGGATTTGATGCCGCCAGCTGCGTTGATCTCGTTTAGCGCGATCTCGGCACCAAGGCGGCCATATTCGCCATCCTGCGCCAGCGCGCCTGTCACGGGCTGGAGGATGCCAATCTTGATCGCAGGGGCCTGCGCGCGCACAAGGCTTGGCGCTGCGATGATTGCGCCTGTTGCGGCTGCGCCTTGCAGAATGGTGCGGCGGTTGAAAGTGCTCATGCTCGTCTCCTCGCTGATGTGGCCGTGATGGTTGTCTGGCCATTTGGATAGTTGGGTGATGCAGGCGTGCCTGTCGTTGGTGTGCCGGTTGTGGATGCGCCGGTTGTGGGCCGCCAATGCCGGTTAGCGCCATCGCCCTTGCGCAGCATTTCCATGTGAAAAGCGTGCATGTCGGGCCTGTAAAGAGCGGACAGGTGTTCGATGCCGCGCCCGTCAACGCCAAGAACCACGCGTGTCAGCGAGATCAGCGCCGAGCCGATTTCGACATCCAGCGCTTCTGCCGCTTCCGGACCTGCAAGGGTTGCCGAAATGGTCTGGTCTGCCTTGGTCGCCACCACGCCTGAACGTTCAAGCAGTTCGAGCAGCGGACGGCTGCCCAGATCATGTTCCGTGTAGGTCACGCCAATGCGTTCGGGAACATGGGTGGCCAGGTAGGAGAACGGCACGCCATCCATGGTGCGAACGCGCAGCGAGCTTTGCGTGCGCTCGCCAGATTTCAGCTTCAGCGCGGCGGCGATGGCAGCGGGCGGCGTAACATATGAGAACGCCAGAAGCCTGACCTGCGTGGCGCGGCCCATCGCTGTCAGATGCGCCATCATGTTCGAGAGGTCCGCCACCACGGGAGGCCGTGAAGATGTGTCGCTGACGAACGTGCCGGACCCTGCCTGCCGCGTGATCAGCCCGTCACGCGCCAGCCCGTCAAGCGCGCGCCGGATGGTGACGCGGGACAGCCCGTGGCTTTGGGCAAGATGCGGTTCGCTTGGCAGCCTGTGACCCGGCAAGAACGCGCCGCTGGTGATCCGCTCCTTGAGGAGCAGATAGACCTTGTGCGTCTTTGATGTTTCGATGGCATCCAAAGGGTGTCGGCTCCATGTGCGATGAGTAACTTTCGGCACAAACCGTATCTTGCACAATTGTATTATTTCTAGCACAGATCGCTGGCGTCAAGTGCAGATCCGGAATTATTGCAAAAAGGGCAGGTTATGGCGCAGGTTATGTCGTCTGGTGGGGTTGCCTTCGATGCGTCATGCGATGTCCTGATCGTTGGCGCAGGCGCTGCGGGGCTGATTGCCGCGCTCCGGGCGCACGAGGCGGGCGCAGCAGTGCTCGTGCTGGAGCGTGATCCCGTGCCGCGTGGATCGACAGCCTTGTCGGCGGGCCTGATCCCGGCTGCGGAAACCCGTTTCCAGCGCGAGGCCGGCATCGTGGACAGCAGGCAGGCGTTCGGGGCAGACATCATGGCCAAAGCCCATGGCGAGGCGGATCAGCACGCGGTTGCCACCGTGATCGAAGCCGCCGGACCAGCGCTGGAATGGCTGGGCGACCGTCATGAATTGCCATTTTCGGTGATTGCCAACTTCACCTACCCCGGCCATTCAGCCTGCCGGATGCACGGATTGCCAAGCCGCTCCGGTGGCGAACTGATGGACAGGCTGCGTAGCGCGGCAGAGACTGCGGGCGTCGACATCGTGACAAATGCGCGTGTGACGACGCTGTTTCAGGATCACGCCGGGCAGATTGCAGGTGTCGAGATCAGCCGCCCCGATGGCGGAACCGACCGCATCGGCTGCAACTCGCTGGTGCTGGCCTCCAATGGCTACGGTGGCAATGCTGCACTTGTGGCGGCTGAAATTCCGCAAATGGCCGGTGCGCTGTATTTTGGCCATCCCGGCAACCAGGGCGAGGCAGTCCTGTGGGGGCGGGCGCTCGGGGCTGACACGCGGCATCTGGCCGGGCATCAGGGGCATGGCTCCGTGGCACATCCACATGGCATTCTCATCACCTGGGCAACGATCACGGAGGGTGGTTTTCAGGTCAATCTTGACGGCCTTCGCTTTGCCGATGAGTCGCGGGGATATTCTGAATCCGCTGAAGCCGTCATCGCGCAGCGCGATGGTGTGGCATGGACTGTGTTCGATGCGCGCATTGCCGCGATTGCCCGCCAGTTTGAAGATTTTCGCCAAGCGGAAGCTGCTGGCGCGATCCTGATGGCGGACAATCTGGACGACTTGGCCACAAGGATGAAACTCCCATCTGCTGCTCTTGCCCGGACCATGCGAGATGTGAATGAGGCGAAGGCAAACGGGTTGGTCGATGGCTTTGGCCGCGACTGGTCTGGCACCATGCCGCTCAACGCGCCATTCTGTGCCGTGAAGGTGACGGGCGCGTTGTTCCACACACAAGGCGGGCTTGTGGTTGATGGCGAAGCACGGGTGATGCGGCCCGATGGCACACGGTTTCCGAACCTGTTTGCCGCTGGCGGCGCGGCCTGCGGCGTGTCCGGAATGCTGGCCTCCGGTTATCTCTCAGGAAACGGCCTTCTGACGGCGGTCGCCTATGGCTATCTGGCGGGCGCTGCTGCGGCCAGTGTCTGCCGAACACCCAGCACTTAAAGTGCAGCGTGCGATCAGGCGATCCTGTCCGCGCCAAAATCAGGCTGGTCTGCCCAAACGTCTTTGTCTGAACCAAAAAGCAAGAGTTTGCCGTCATTGCTGTGACAAAGTCAGATGATGACCTGACATGTGTTATCGATTGCGGGATCAGCGGCATGACTGTGCTTGTATCGGGTGGGGCGGGTTATATCGGTGGCCACATGGTTCTTGATCTGGTCGACCGGAACGAACCCGTGGTCATCCTCGACAATCTCTCGACAGGGTTCAGATGGGCCGCGCCGCCACAGACGCCGCTCGTGGTGGCGGATGCGGGTGATTTCGAGACGGTGCTGAACACGATCCGCACCCACAACGTGCGCTCGATCATCCATTTCGCGGCACGCATCGTGGTGCCTGAATCCATGGCGGACCCGCTTGGCTACTATCTGGCCAACACCGTCAAGACCCGCGCGTTGATTGCCGCTGCGGTTGCGGGCGGGGTCAAGGAATTCATCTTCTCGTCCACTGCTGCGGTATATGGGGAAACCTCGCTGGAGCCCGTGTCCGAAAGCCAGTCGCCTGCACCTGTCTCGCCCTATGGTTCGTCCAAATGGATGAGCGAGATGATGCTGCGCGATGCTGCCGCCGCACATGGCTTCAAATACGCCATCCTGCGCTATTTCAATGTGGCAGGAGCCGATCCAAAAGGGCGCTATGGCCAGTCAACACCGCTCGCCACGCACCTGATCAAGGTTGCGGCGCAGGCAGCTGTCGGCAAGCGCGATTACATGGAAATGTTCGGGCAGGATTATCCGACGCCTGACGGCACCTGCGTGCGTGACTACATCCATGTCAGTGATCTTGCTGCGGCACATTCGGTTGCGCTGGATTATCTGCGCCATGGGGGCCAGAGTCTCATCGTCAATGCCGGATACGGGCGCGGATATTCCGTGCGCGAGGTGATCGACACCGTGCGCAAGGTGTCGGGTGTCGATTTCGAGGTCCGGCAAGGGCCGCGTCGGGTGGGCGATCCGCCTGCCATCGTGGCAAATTCGGACCGTCTTCAATGCGAATTGGGCTGGAAGCCCCAGCTTGACGATTTGTCGAAGATCGTCACCGATGCGCTGTCATGGGAGCACGAACTCAAGCGCAGAGGGTTGTGAGCGCGTTCCGGTGCCGGCAGAGCATTGCGCACAAAAGCGGGTACCGGTTTTGTGAGTCTGCAATGCTCTCAACTATGATGATCTAGCGCCGCCGCACCAGCGACCAGCCTGCCGCGACAAGCGCCGTAGCCAGAGCAACCTTGACCATCGAGCCGACAATGAACGGTTGCACACCAACGCCGAAGGCTCGCGCAAGGCCAACCCCTGTTGCACCCGAGGCAAGCTGTGCCAGCCAGGC
>JANMIB010000013.1:0-1520 GCA_031375605.1 Allobosea sp.
GCCACGCAGAACCTTGTCTGCGAACCCGCAAAAGCCCGCGCCAGAACCCCGCCATGATCAGCCGCAAGATCGAAATAGTCCATGGCGCGGGTCAGGTAGAGATACGAGTTGGCATCGAAGCGCTCGACAAAGCTGACGCCCTGATGCCTCAGATAGCTTTCCACCTGGAAATCCGCATCGAACGAAAAGGTGCGGACCTCGCGGTCTTGCAGGTTGCGCCCGAACTTCCTGTGCAGCGCCGCCTCGGACAGATAGGTGATGTGCGCACCCATGCGGGCCACCGACAGGCCCTTGGAGGGCCGCGAACCTTGATCGAGGTAGCGCCCGCCCTGCCAGTCGGGGTCCGCCATCACGGCCTGGCGGCCAACCTCGTGAAAAGCGATGTTCTGGGCGGAATGGCGCGCGCCCGTCGCCAGTGGCACCGCTGCAAAAACACGATCCGGATAAGACGAAGCCCATTGCAGCACCTGCATGCCGCCCATCGACCCCCCGATCACGGCGAACAGGCTGGCAATGCCGAGGTGGTCCATTAGGAGGGCCTGCGAACGCACCATGTCGCGGATTGTCACGAGCGGAAAATCAAGACCATAGGGCCTGCCCGTGTCAGGATTGGTCGTTGCAGGCCCGCTCGAACCCAGGCAGCCGCCGATCACGTTGGCGCAGATCACGAAGAACCTGTTGGTGTCGATCGGACAGCCGGGGCCGATCAGCACCTCCCACCAGCCCGATTTGCCGGTGACAGGGTTCTCGCTCGCAACATGCTGGTCGCCTGTCAGGGCATGGCAGACGAGCACGGCATTGCTGCGCGCCTCGTTGAGGGTTCCATAGGTCTGGTAAGCGATCTGCCAGCGCTCGAGTGTGACCCCGCAATCCATGGCGAGAGCGTGCTCGGGCCCAAAGCGCGCCACCTGGCTGGACGGCTCGTTCGCCTCACGCAAAGGGTCTGCCAGCATCTCGGACGCTGTGTTGGCTGTGTCTTTGTTGTTTGTTCTTGCAGTCATGTCGTTCTTTTAACCGGACAAAAGGAATGGATCGCCATTGGCGTGCTGTCAATGGCCGCAACACAGCCGAACAGAGGGCCGCACTGTGCCACCCCGCCCCTTTGCCAAGCACGTTGATCGGCGCTAGACAGCCAGCTTGCAACCGCTGTGATACGCATCATGCCATCTGCACTACCCATCTCGCTGGCCGATCTGCGCACCGAGATCGACCGTATCGACACCACCATGCACGAACTCCTGATGGAGCGCGGGCAGGTGATCGAGCGGCTGATCGAGGTCAAGAAAACGCAAGTGTCCGGTTCTGCCTTCCGGCCCGGCCGCGAAGCCGATATGATGCGCAGGCTGGCGCTTCGCCACAATGGGCTGCTGCCGCTCGATACGGCCGAGGGAATCTGGCGCGTCATCATCGCGACTTTCACAAGGGTGCAGGCCAATTCTCGTGTCCATGCCGATATGTCGGGCGGGGATGGCCCGATGCGCGATTCGGCACGTTTCCATTTCGGTTACACAGCCCCTTAC
>JANMIB010000069.1:0-3587 GCA_031375605.1 Allobosea sp.
CCCTGGCGCTGGCGCTCGACTTCAATGCTTCGGCTTTTCGTGCAGCACGCACCGGTGATCCGACGCCTGATGATGCCTTGCGGGTTGATGTCTCCGGCAAGAACGTGCGGTTTGTGATCGGGGAGGGGATTCCAAAACTGCATGATGTCGCGCTCACGGCCATTGGCACGGGCCGTACCTTGTCTGCGCAGGCCAGCAGCGCGAGGCTGGATGTCGCACCAAACCGCGCCCTTGCCCTGAGCGAGGGCACATTTGCCATCGCCGATACGTGGTCGCCTCGCCCAACAGGCCGCTCGTCCTTTCGCGTGACAGGCGGGGCGGACACGCTTGCGGCGCTGATTGCCATCCCGGCTTTTCGTGAGGCGTCACCAGGGCAGATCGATCCTGACAGCATCAAGGGCAAGGTCGATTTGCGCACGACCGTCTCATTGCCACTGATCGATGGCATCAAGGCATCCGATGTTCTGGTGCAGGCTGTCGGCACGTTGACGGGCCTGGCATCGGACGATCTGTTCGGAGATGAAAAGCTCGAAAACGGTACGCTTGCCGCCAATTATGATCGGGGCGTGCTGTCTTTGCGCGGAGATGCCCGCATTGCAGGAGCGGCGGCACAGATCGACGTGCGGCAGGACGCGCGCGGCGTCGGCGAAGCTGTCGTCAACACAACGCTTGACCAGGCCCAGCGCCAGAAGCGTGGCCTCGGGCTGAACAATACAGTGACCGGCACATTGCCTGTGAAGATCGTCAAACCCCTCGGGCGCAAGCCTGATGCGCCGTTGCGGATTGATATGGACCTGACGCGCGTGGCGATTGACGGTCTGCTACCCGGTTGGACCAAGCCTTCAGGCCGCCCCGGCAGGTTGAGCTTCACCATCAGTGATCCTGATAATGACGGGCCGGATCTCAATGACATCGTTCTGGACGCATCACCCGTGCAGGTGCGCGGCAAGCTGTCACTGTCCGGCAAGGGGGCGCTGGACAGCGCATCCTTCAGCCAGTTCAGGCTGTCCGCGGGTGATGACATGCGCGTCGAGATCAGGCGTGACGGAGCCGTGAACAAGGTCACGGTGCGTGGTCAGGTTGCTGACATGCGGCCGTTTCTCAAACAGTTCACAGGTTCGGGACCACCCGCCAAACCGTCTGAGCAGCCACCCGATCTTGATCTTGATCTCGCGATCCCCATTCTTACGGGCTTCAACAGCGAGGCCGTCGGCAATGCGGTCCTGAAGCTTTCTGTTCGCGGCAAGGACGTGAGGCAGTTTGATTTTGCCGGACGGATCGGGCGCGCGGCTGTCAGCGTGCAGCAGACGCGCGACGGCGAGGGCAAGCGCGTTCGTCTTGCGGCGGAAGATGGCGGGGCCTTTCTGAGGTTCGTCGATCTTTATCGAAGGGCCTATGGCGGCGAGCTAAGCATCGACGCGCGCCCAGGGACGGACAGCGTTTCGGGTGACATCGTGTTCAGCGGATTCAGGGTACGGGGCGAGCCTGCGTTGCGCCGTGTGCTTGGTGAACAGCTTGCACCACAAAGCAATGATGCCAGCAGATCCGGACGCAGCCGCGAGGCTGGCAACGATGTGGCTTTCACGCGGCTCAAGGGCAGTTTTGTGAGGACACCAACCCGTTTTGATCTGCGTGACGGTGTAATCTGGGGCAACGAGATCGGTGTATCGGGGCAAGGCTCCATCGACTATGCGCGTGACAAGGTGGATATTGCAGGAACATTCGTTCCCGGTTTTGGTCTCAACAACGCGTTCGCTCAGGTTCCGATCCTCGGGCCATTGCTGGGCGGCGGACAATATGAGGGTCTGTTCGCGGTCAATTTCAGGGTTGCCGGTCCGGTCAGTTCGCCGAGCATGAGCATCAATCCGTTGTCTGCCATCGCGCCAGGCATCCTGCGCAAATTCATCGATCCGCTTGGTGGCGCCGTGCAGGGCGGCACCTCAGCACCGCGCGGCATGGCTCAATGACCTGCATCTAAAACCAATATAGTTCTTGATGGCATGCTCCGGATTTGTTGCGTGCGCTGCGCCAATCGCGTAACGCGTCGACCATGGCCCAGCACGACACAATCCTGATCATCGATTTCGGCTCGCAAGTCACCCAGCTGATCGCGCGCAGGGTGCGCGAGACCGGCGTGTATTGCGAAATCCACCCGTTCCAGTCTGCGGAAGCGGCTTTTCACAGGCTCAAGCCGAAGGGCGTGATCTTTTCCGGCGGACCCGCATCTGTCTCTGATGCCGGTAGCCCGCGTGCTCCACAGGCCATTTTCGATGCAGGCTTGCCGATCATGGCGATCTGCTATGGCCAGCAGACCACCGCCATCCAGCTTGGCGGCGATGTGGAGGGCGGACATGCCGCGGAGTTTGGCCGTGCGGATGTCGAGATCCTGGCACCGAGTGCGCTGTTCGAGGGTGTGTGGCAGGCAGGCCAGCGCTATCCGGTCTGGATGAGCCATGGCGACCGCGTGACACGCTTGCCGGAGGGCTTCACCGTCAAGGCGACATCCGAGAATGCGCCATTTGCTGTTGCCAGTGATGAGGAACGGCAGATTTTCACCACCATGTTCCATCCCGAAGTGGTGCATACGCCCGACGGGGCGGCGCTGATCCGCAATTTTGTGACAAGGATTGCCAAGGCGAGGACAGACTGGTCCATGGCGGCTTACCGCGACGAGATGATCGCGAAAATCAGGGCACAGGTCGGTGGCGGAAAGGTCATATGCGGGCTTTCCGGCGGGGTCGATTCTGCCGTCGCAGCTGTGCTCATTCATGAAGCTATCGGTGATCAGCTTACCTGTGTGTTCGTCGATCACGGTCTGATGCGCCATGCCGAAGCCGAGGAGGTCGTCTCGCTTTTTCGCGGGCATTACAACATCCCGCTTGTGCATGTGGATGCCGCTGACCTGTTCATTGGCGAGTTGCAGAAGTGCGGACCGGACCCGGAGGCCAAGCGCAAGACCATCGGCAGGCTGTTCATTGATGTGTTCGAGGCGGAAGCGAAGAAAATTGCGGGAAATGACGGCACACCAGCGGGATTTCTGGCGCAAGGCACGCTTTATCCAGATGTGATTGAGAGCGTGTCGTTCACGGGCGGCCCGTCTGTGACCATCAAGAGCCACCACAATGTCGGTGGGCTTCCCGCCCGCATGAACATGAAGCTGGTCGAGCCACTGCGTGAACTGTTCAAGGACGAGGTGAGGGCACTTGGCCGCGAACTTGGCCTGCCTGACGCGTTTGTCGGGCGGCATCCGTTCCCCGGACCGGGCCTTGCCATCCGTTGCCCCGGCGAGATCACAGCCGAGAAGCTCGACATCCTGCGCAAGGCCGACGCCGTCTATCTTGATGAAATCCGCAAGGCGGGGCTATATGACGTGATCTGGCAGGCCTTCGCCGTGCTGCTGCCTGTGCGCACCGTGGGGGTGATGGGCGATCACCGCACCTACGATCACGTGCTGGCCTTGCGCGCGGTGACATCCGTGGATGGCATGACAGCGGATTATTACCCGTTTACGCATGAATTTCTGGGCGAAACGGCCACGCGTATCATCAACGAAGTGCCGGGGATCAACCGGGTGACGTATGACATCA
>JANMIB010000071.1:0-6246 GCA_031375605.1 Allobosea sp.
AACAATCGGATCGAGGCGCGAGGTTGGCTCGTCGGCGACAATCAGCGCGGGGTTCATCAGCAGCAGCCTTGCCAGCGCGAGGCGCTGTGCTTCGCCGCCTGAGACTTCATCAACACGGCGCGTCAGAAGTTGCGGGTTCAGTTTCAACCTGTCCATCAGCGCTGGCAACCGGTCCGGTTTCGAGGCTTGACGCGTTATCTCGACCACATCACCGAGCTGCGCACCCAGCGTTCGGTGCGGGGTGAACACCGTGACCGGGTCCTGATGCAGCTTCTGGTAGCGGCGGCGCAGGCGGCGCGCCCCCTTCAGATCGCGGTAAGGGTCGCATCCAGCCCATGAGACTTCGCCTATCATGGGGGCCAGCAGGCCGAGGAGCACATTGCCGAGCGTCGTCTTGCCCGCCCCGCTGGGGCCAACCACGGCCAGCACCTCGCCCTTGTGCACATGCATGTGCAAGTCCCGGAACAGGGGCTGCGAGGTATCATGGCCACCCGTGAGATGATGGGCGGCCAGCACGATGTCGTCGGCTTGAAGACAGGTCTCGCAAGCGGGCCAGTTGCCCGGATCGGCGGCAAGCCATGAGCGGGTGTAGGCGTGGGTTGGCTGGTCAAGCACCTTGTCAGCCGCGCCGCGCTCGACGATGAGGCCATCGCGCATCACGACAACTTCGCCGCCAAGCCCACGCGCGACAGTCAGGTCATGGGTGATGACCAGAAGCGTCTTGCCGCTGTCGCGCAGCTGCCTCAGCAGAGCGATCACCTGCACGATGCGCGGCCCGTCAAGCCCCTTGGTGGGTTCATCCGCGATGACCAGAGAGGCGTTCGACAACATGGCGTGCGCCACCAGCACACGTTGCGCCATGCCGCCGGAGAGCTGGAACGGATAGAGCCGGTTGGCAGAGGCTGGCAGGTCTACTGTCGCCAGCGCGGCGCTGATCTCGGCATGGCGCTGTTGCGGCCAGCCGCCAAGCTGTGGCCCTATCCGCATCAAGGGATCGAACGCCGCCCCCGGCTCCTGCGGGATGATGCTGGTGGTGTGGCTCCAAAGGCCGCGAAGGGTCGAGACATCACCTACGTTGATGGCGGTGCCGCTGGCAATCTGGATGTAGCCGCTCACAGTGAGGCCGGACGGCAAAAGGCCCATCACGGCTTGCGCAACGAGGCTCTTGCCGCTGCCGGTCTCGCCGATCACGCAGAGGCTCCTGCCCTTTGGGATGCTCAGGCTGACGCCATCCACCAACATCTGGCCGGGGCTTTTCGCGCTTACGATGCTGAGATCTTTGACGACCAGATGCGGCGTGCTCATGTGTTGGTCCCCGCAAGCTGCCCGGTCAGGCCCTCGCCCAGTAGCGTGAAGCCCAGCACACTGATCACGATCATCAGGCATGGGGCTGCCATCTGGACTGGTGCTTCCGCCACATAGGGCAAAAGCTCGCTGATCATCGCGCCCCATTCCGGCGTGGGGGGCTGAAGGCCGAGCCCCAGAAACCCAAGCGACGAGATCGACAGGATGGCCGCGCCGACCCCAAGCGTCGCCAAAGATATGGTCTGGCGCAGCACGGGCGGCAGCAGGTGATGGTGCAGGATGTGCAACAGTGACAGGCCAGCCAGCCGTGCCGCTTCGACATGCGTCTCCTGCAGCGTGACACGCGCCGTCGCCCGCGCCATGCGCGCGAACTGCGGCCAGAGCGTCAGCTTGATGCCGATCATCATCGGGATGATGCCGCCGCCCATCAGCCCTGCGAGCAGAAGCGCCAGCAGCAGGCCTGGAAAGGCGAGCACCAGATCGGCCAGACGCATGATCAGGCTGTCAAGCCAGCGGCTGCCCGCTGCCGCGATCAGACCTAGCAGCAGGCCGACCGAGGTGGCGATCGCGACACAGATGACAGCGATGCCAAGCGACCTTGGTGCGCCATGAACGGTGCGCGACAGGATTGAGCGCCCGAGATGATCGGTTCCCAGCGGGTGCGCAAGCGACGGCGCTGCGAGTGTCCGCAACAGGTCCTGCGCATTTGGGTCAGCCAGCGGCAGCCACGGCCCGATCAGGCAGAGCAGCGCGAGGCCGCTGATCAGCGCCAATCCAACACGGAGGCCGAGTGGCGCAGCTGACTTTCCGATGCCAATGGTTGCGATGGCGCTCATGTGGCACCTCGCAGGCGTTGGCGCGGATCGAGCCAGAGGCAGACGAGATCGGCCATGAGGTTGGCAAGCGCAAACATCAACCCGATGATGATACCGGCACCCATGATCATCGGCACATCGCGCGCGAGCAGAGACTTGACCAGGAGATCACCGAGGCCGGGATAGTTGAACAGCGTCTCGATGACGACGAAGCCGTCGATGACGTAACCCATCTGCAGTGCCATGAAGGTGACGATCGGGATCGCGGCATTGCGCACCCCGTGGCGGCGGAAGGCCGTGGCTGGATCAAGCCCGCGGATCTGCGCGAAGGTCATGAAGAAGGCCGAGCGCACATCCACCACCGCATTGCGGATGACACGCACCGAATACGCCGCAAGCCCCAGCCCCAGCGTCAGCGCGGGCAACAGCATGTGCCAGCCCGTACGGTAACCGGCAGGCGGCAGCCAGCGCAGCGACAGGGCGAACAGGCTGATCAACAGAATGCCGATCAGGAAACTTGGCGTGGAGGCCAGCAGCACGGCCACGCCTTGCGACGTGCGATCCACCGCCCCGCCTGGCCGCAGCCCGGCAGCCAGCCCGAGCGGCAGCGCAATCAAGTAGGATAGCAGCCAACCCACAAAGCCCAGCCCCAGCGTGAAGCGCGCATGGTAGGCGAGTTCGCTGACGACCGGCTTGCGCGTCACCAGCGAGTTGCCGAGATCACCCTGTGCCAGCCGCCCGATCCACTGCGCGTACTGGACGATCACCGGGCGGTCGAGCCCTTCCTCGCGCCGGATACGGTCGGTCACCTCTTGGGTGAGCCTGTCCTCGCCGACACGGGCGGCGGCAATCCGCAATGCAGCATCACCCGGCAGGGCATGGACAAAGGCAAAGCACAGCGTCGCCAGCACCCACGCCGTTGCCAGCGCTTGCGCCAGACGGACCACCATGACGCGGGCGAGCGGCGATAAGGTCATGTTGCTGCGGCCTTTGCCGACCTCGCGAATGGCAAACGGTCGGCAAAGGCGACAGCCATGGCGGCGACAACGATCATGGCCGCTCCGAGAAGTCCGAGCGATGTCGGCAGCACCGCAAAGATGGCGACGTCGAAAAACACAGCCCAGATGAGGCCCGTATACTCAAAAGGGGCAAGTGTTGAGGCTGGTGCCCTTGCCAGCGCTTCGGTCATCGCGATATGCGCCAATCCTCCAAACAGTCCAGACGCCATGAGGGCCAACAGGGCCGTTTCGGTTGGTGATGACCAGCCGAATGGCAAGGTCAGCAGGCCGAGAACGCTGCAGATGACGGCGAAGTAGAAGGCAATTGCGCCGGGTGCTTCTGTCGCGGTAAGCGCCTTGATCTGGACCTTTGCGGCTGCGGTCACCACGGCCATGGCGATGCCTGCGGCCATACCGATCAGTGTCGAGCGATCAAACGCGGTTCCTTCCATGAGTGGCCCTTGCATCGCAGGCCACAACATCACCATCACACCAAAAAACCCGGCCACGCTGGCGGTGATAACGACGTGCCCTGGCCGCTCCCTCAGGAACATAATGGCGGCGGGTACTACCAGCAGCGGAGCCAGGAAGCCAAGTGCCGTGGCCATCACCAGCGGCAGATGCGCCAGCGAAATGAACGAGAGGAACATTGCCAAGCCGCCCAGGAGGCTACGCAGCAGGTGACCCATCGGGCGGCTCGTTTTCAACCCACACGGCAGCTGGCCGCGCCATGCGAGGTAGAGCACGATCGGCACGAGTGCGACGACGCTGCGCCAGAACACGATCTGGCCCGTCGGCGCTTCCACCGAAGCCAGTCGCACGCTAAGCGCCATCAGCGTGAACAGAAGCGTGGCCACGATACGCAACACAATGCCGCCGCTGTGGCTTTCCACAGCGGCGGGCAGGTCAGGTTTGGATGTCGGGATGCTTACGCTCACGCTGTCAGGCTCGTTTCTTCACTTCAGCGTCACAGACTGCAGCATATAGCGGGTTTCGTAGGGGTCGATCACCAGGCCCTGCACGCGGGCAGACACTGCCACCGTGTGCTCGAACCACGCCACCGCCGTCACCGGGACCTCATCATGGATGATCTTGGTGATGTCCTTACGGATGGCCTGTTTGCGCACTTCGTCGAAGCTCTGCACATATTCATCGGTCAGCACCTTGATCCGGTCACGGCCAGGCCAGTTCAGTGTCCCCCAGGTCGAGCGCTCGCGTGTGAAATCCGGAATGATCGTGGCGATCACCTCGGGCACATTGACATAGGTGCGGGCGAACATTGTCATCTGCATCGTGCCATCGCGGATGGCGGCGGGAATGTTGGCGGTCGGGACCGGCTCGACCGAAATCTCGACCCCCACATCCTTGAGCTGTGACTGCATGGCCGTGCCGATCACGGTCAGTTCCGGCCGGTTGGCCAACGTCATCATTCTGGCAGAAAGCCTGACGCCATTCTTGGCACGCACGCCGTCTGCGCCCATGATCCATCCCGCCTGATCCAGCAAGGCGCGCGCGCCAGCCACATCGCGGGTGGTGGGCGAAAGGTCCTTGTTGTGCCAATCGGCCAGAACCGGCGGCAGGAGCTGCGTCGCTGCTGAACCAGGGTGGCGCAGCACGGCGGAGGCGATGCCCTGCCGATCAATCGCCATCGAAATCGCGCGGCGCACGCGAGCATCCTCGAATTGCGGCAGGCCCGCGTTGAAGGACAGCACCCGGATGCGCGGGATGGTGAGACTTGTCACCTTCATCTGCCCTGCCGCATCGATGCGCGGGCTGGCGCTCGGCACCGTGGTGAAGATGATGTCGGCATCACCGGCAATGGCCACATTGGTGCGGGTGTCACCATTCGGGATGGCCGTGTAGCGCGCCTTGGCCACCTTGGCCTTCTCAGCCCGATAGCCGTCGAAGCGCTCCAGTTCGAGCGTGGTCTTGCCGTCGATGGACGCGATCTTGAACGGGCCGCTGCCAATGACCTTCACGACCTTGCCGTCTGGACCGTAGGATGCTGGCGCAAGGATGACCGAGGCGTAGTCGACCAGAACCGCCGGCAGGTGGCTGAATGGCGTCTTGGTGCGGATCACCACCGCGTTGCCATCGGCCCTGATGTCGTCGACAGGAACCTGGCTCATGCTTTCGCCAGCCAGTGCCCGCTTGAGGCTGGCCATGGTCGCCTCGGCCGTCACAGGCGAACCGTCATGAAACGTCATCCCCGCGCGGATCGGGAAGCGCCAGGTCAGGCGATCCTCGGCCACAGCCCAGCCTTCGGCGATGCCGCCGACCAGCTTGCCGTCCGGCTCGACCATCACCAGCGTCTCGGCGATCTGCATGCGCGTCACGATATAGCCGGTGTCGGACGGCTCGTTGGAGGTATATTCCCACGGAGCCGCCACGCGCAGCACACCGGGCTCGGCACGGACCGCCGTTTGAATTCCCGCAAAACAGGTGGCGAGGGCTGCGCTCAGGAGAAGGCGGCGCGTGGCGGACAGGTTAAGTGGCATGAAGCTCTCGTGACTTGTTATGACATAACATTTAGAATGTTACACTATAACATTACCCGACGAGTCAACCGAGAAGTGAAAAGTGCCTGGTTCTCTTCCTGTTTCTTGCCCCCGTCACAGGTATCGGCGGCGGCACCGCGCGCGATCTCATCCTTGGAGTGCCGGTGTTCTGGGTTGAGCAGCACGGGATCATCATCGTCTGCGCAGCGAGCGGAATCATCACGTTCTTCACCGCGCACCTCCTTGAATCGCGATACCGGCTTCTGCTCTGGCTCGATGCCCTTGCGCTTGCCGCTTACAGTGTTTTCGGAGCCCACAAGGGTTTTGAAATCACCGCCTCGCCGATTGTCGCAGTTGTCATGGGCATGGTCACAAGCCCGGTTGGCTCGCCTCGTGCAACCGACGAAAGCCCGATGTTGGAGCCTGCGCCGGCACGGTTTTCGACGATGACAGCCCTGCCATAGGCGGCAGCCAAGCGTTCGCTGACAACGCGGCCAGTGATGTCCGCCGCGCCGCCCGCCGCGAAAGGCACGATCAATTGCAAACCCTTGCCGGGAAAACTCTGCGCGCGTGCGGGCATGGCCAGCATCGATGCGGAGGAGACAACGAAAGTACGACGGTTCATCATCG